>NZ_JACVTV010000026.1:0-43466 GCF_016624625.1 Stenotrophomonas sp. S41
CTCAACGACCGTTGAGGGGCCGTCGGGTAGGTGCGGACCGTTGGCGGGGGGGGGGGGGCGGGGCGGGGCCCCCCCCGCTACCCTTCCCCGGTAGCGCCGGGCCATGCCTGGCGGAAAGATCAGGCCAGGGCCTGCTCGTGGACGCCGGCGATGGCGCGGCCGGACGGGTCGGCGGCGGCGGCGAAGCTGGCATCCCAGGCAATCGCGGCCGGCGAGGAACAGGCGATCGACTTGCCGCCCGGCACGGTCTCGGCCGCGGCACGGCTCGGGAAGAACTGCTCGAACAGGTGGCGGTAGTAGTACGCCTCCTTGGTCTGCGGCGGGTTGTGCGGGAAGCGCTTGTCGGCCGCTGCCAGCACGCGGTCACTCACCTGCGCCTCGGCGTGCGCCTTCAGGCCATCGATCCAGCCGTAGCCGACGCCATCGCTGAACTGCTCCTTCTGCCGCCACAGGATGCTGTCGGGCAGGTAGCCATCGAAGGCCTCGCGCAGCACCGCCTTTTCGATGCGGCGGCCACCGAAACCGGCGCCGACCATCTTGTGCGCGGCATCGAAACGCATCGCCACGTCGAGGAACTCGCGGTCGAGGAACGGCACGCGCGGCTCCACGCCCCAGGCCATCATCGACTTGTTGGCGCGCAGGCAGTCGTAGTTGTGCAGGGCATCGAGCTTGCGCACCAGTTCCTGGTGGAATTCGCGCGCATCCGGCGCCTTGTGGAAGTACAGGTAGCCACCGAAGATCTCGTCGCTGCCCTCGCCGGACAGCACCATCTTCACCCCCATCGCCTTGATCCGGCGCGCCAGCAGGAACATCGGCGTGGAGGCACGGATGGTGGTGACGTCGTAGGTTTCGATGTGGCGGATCACTTCCGGCAGCACGTCCAGGCCTTCCTCGAAGCTGTATTCGAAACCGTGGTGGACGGTGCCCAGCGCTTCGGCAGCGATGGCGGCAGCGGCCAGATCGGGAGAGCCCTTCAGCCCGATCGCGAACGAGTGCAGGCGCGGCCACCAGGCTTCGCTCTGGCCGCCATCCTCGATGCGGCGGCGTGCGTAACGCGCGGCCACGGCGGCCACCAGCGATGAATCCAGGCCACCGGACAGCAGCACGCCGTACGGCACGTCGCTCATCAGCTGGCGCTCGACCGCCTGTTCGAAGGCCTGGCGCAGTTCGGCCAGGTCGGCCTGGCGGCCTTCCACGTCGGCGTATTCGCGCCACGCCTGCCGGTAGTAGCGCACCAGCTCACCGCTGGCGCTGTCGTAGTAGTGGCCCGGCGGGAACTGCGCGACGTCGGCGCAGGAATCCACCAGCGCCTTCATTTCCGAGGCCACGCGCAGGCGCCCCTGCGCATCGTGGCCCCAGTACAGCGGCACCACGCCGACCGGATCGCGGGCGACCAGCACGCGGCCGGCATCCCGGTCCCACAGGGCAAAGGCGAAGATGCCGTTGAGCTGTTCCAGCCACTGCGCCGGCGAGCCGCCCTGGCGGTACAGCGCGTTGATCACCTCGCAGTCCGAACCGGTCTGGAAGTCGTACGCGGTGGTCAGCGCGGCCTTCAGGGCCTGGTGGTTGTAGATCTCGCCATTGACCGCCAGGGCCAGCTGGCCGTCGGCCGACAGCAGCGGCTGCGAGCCGCCGGCCGGGTCGACGATGGCCAGGCGTTCGTGCACCAGCAGCGCGCCTTCGTCCAGGTACACGCCGCTCCAGTCCGGGCCGCGGTGGCGCTGGCGCTGCGACAGTTCCAGCGCGTGGCGGCGCAGGGCGGGAAGATCGTCACCGGCCTGCAGGCCGAAGATTCCGAAGATCGAACACATGGGTGGCGCTCCTGTTGTGGGGGATTACACGGGGGGAAGGTGTTCGACCGGCCAACCTGGCCCGGGAGGGCTGCGCCCGGGCACAAAAAAACCCGCATCGGCCGATGCGGGTTTTCTGGTGTCCGGGCGTATGTTGCTTCTATCTACCCAGGGCGCAGTCCCGCATCGGCCGCGCACGATTGCGCGCACGGTTATTCCCGCGCAGATTATTGCGGTTGGAATTGTTGACGGCGGTGGCCAGGTGGATCGACATGGCACTGACCGTATCGCGGTTTCCGGGGCCGTGCAACAGTTGCGTTGGCAACCACAGGAGCCGTGCCGACCAACGGTCGGCACCCACCAACTGCGGGGTCGGCACCCACCCGGGCGGGATTGCGGGGTTACACCAGCAGGCGCTCCACCAGCCGCTGGTACAGGCCCGGCAGGGCCTCCAGCTCGTCCACGCGCACGTTCTCGTCCACCTGGTGGATGCTGGCGTTGACCGGCCCCACTTCGATGCACTGCGCACCCAGCGGTGCGATGAAGCGCGCATCGGAGGTGCCACCGCCAGTGCTCTCTTCCGGGGCACGGCCGATGTGTTCGGCCAGCACCGCGCGCGCGGCCGCACGCAGCGGGCCTTCCGGCGTGTAGAACGGCTCGCCGCTGCGGTGCCACTTCAGCGTGTACTGCAGGCCGTGCCGGTCCAGCAACGCGCTGATCTCCGCTTCCAGCTTCGGCGCATCCCAGTGCGGGTTGTAACGGATGTTGAAATCCAACTCCAGCTCGCCGGGAATCACGTTGTTGGCGCCGGTGCCGGCATGGATGTTGGAGATCTGCAGGCTGGTCGGCGGGAAGCTCTCATAGCCCTCGTCCCAGCGCCGCGCACTCAGTTCGGCCAGCGCCGGCGCCGCCTGGTGGATCGGATTGCGCGCCTTGTCCGGGTAGGCCACGTGGCCCTGCACGCCCTGCACGCGCAGCTTGGCCGACAGGCTGCCGCGGCGGCCGACGCGCAGCAGGTCGCCCAGCGTCACCGTCGACGAAGGCTCGCCGGTGATGCACCAGTCGATGCGCTGGCCACGCTCGGAGAACAGCCGCGCGACATGGCGCACGCCGTCGATGGCATCGCCTTCCTCGTCGCTGGTGAGCAGCACGGCCAGCGTGCCGGCATGGTCAGGATGCGCGGCCACGAACTGCTCGGCGGCGATGACGAAGGCCGCCACGCTGCCCTTCATGTCGGCGGTGCCACGGCCGTACAGCACGCCGTCGCGGATCTCCGGGGTGAACGGATCGCTCTGCCACGCCTCGCGCGGGCCCGGCGGCACCACGTCGGTGTGGCCCAGCAGCACCAGCACCGGTGCGCCGCTGCCGTGGGTCGCCCACAGGTTGTCGACCTCGCCCAGGCGCAGATGTTCGCACTGGAAACCAGCCTGCTGCAGGCGCACGGACAGCAGCGCCTGGCAGCCCGCATCATCCGGCGTCACCGACGGCCGCGCGATCAGGTCGCAGGTCAGGTCGAGGACGGCGCTCACGCGCCACCCACGCCGAAGCGTGCCTTGAAGCCGTTGTCACTGAAGCCCTGGCTGACCGTGCCGTCGGCGGTCACCACGACAGGGCGCTTGATCAGCTGCGGGTACTCGCGCAGCAGCAGCTTCCACTCGGCATCCGAATCAGCCGCCTTGCGGTTGTCCGGCAGCTGCCGCCAGGTGGTGGACGACTTGTTGACCATCGCGGCCAGGCCGCCCAGCTGCGCGGCCCACTCCAGCAGGGTTTCCGGGCTGGGTTTGTTGTCGCGGTAGTCGACGAAGGTGTACGGCACGCCGAAGCGGTCCAGCCACTTGGTCGCCTTCTTGCAGGTATCGCAGTTCTTCAAACCGTAGACAGTGGTGCTCATGGCCATCTGTGATGCAGGAAAACAGAGGGCCAGAATCTCACAACAGGCGCTCGGACACGACCCGGAACGGCACCGATGGCAGGCGCAGGGCCAGCCCCTCGGCCAGGTCCACGCCCATCGCCTGCAGGCGCGGGCAATGCAGCTCGCCCTGCAGCTGCAGCGGCTGCAGCTGGGCGATGTCCACCGGCAGATCGATGCGGGTGCTGGCCCAACGCTGGTCGCAGGTGCGGGCAATGGCCTCGTCCTGGCAGGTCAGGAAGCGCAGTAGGGCGTCACGACCACCGAACGCAGTGACCAATGCATCGGCCGCAGGACCTTCGGCCGCGCGCCACTGCAGGTGCAGGCCCGGGGCACTGCCCTGCCCGCCTTCGATCAGGGTGTGTCCACCGCCATCGGCGCGCACCCCATGCTCGAAGCGCGTGGACAGATGCGGCTGCATGGCATCGCTGAACGCGCGCGCGCCGGCCACGAAGGCCAGCTGGTCCATCACGTTGCGGTCGAACAGCACCACCGGCGCTCCCTGCGGAGCGTCGTCGCGACGCAGGTACCAGCGCCAGTTGCTCTGCCGTGGCGAGGGCATCAGCGCACGCAGCGGTCCGGCCGCACGCGGGCCGAAGTGGCCGTGGCGGTAGCTGAGGATCGTGTAGGGCGTGCGCCCTTCATGCACGACGTAATGATGGCCGGGGGGCGGCGGCGGCGCGTGCCGCACATCCACCCACCAGCTCACGTAGACCACATCGCGCACGTCACTGGCCAGCATGGGCATCGGCCAGCGCCGCGACAGCGCGCGGCGCAGCCGGGTCCACCGTGGGGCATGCAACAGGCGCGGCAGCACCCGTCCGAACAGGTTGTCGGACGGATGCCGGTAGATCGCCGACGGCGCCAGGTCCTCCGGCGCAGTCACCTTCAGTCGGCCAGGCCGCGCAGCAGGTCGTTCACGCTGGTCTTGCTGCGGGTCTTGGCATCGACCTGCTTGACGATCACCGCGCAGTACAGCGAGTGGGTGCCGTCCTTGCTCGGCAGCGAGCCGGACACCACCACGCTGTACGGCGGGATGTAGCCGTAGGTGATCTCGCCGGTGGCACGGTTGTAGATGCGGGTGCTCTGGCTGAGGAACACGCCCATGCCGATCACGCTGTGGTGGCCGACGACCACGCCTTCCACCACTTCCGAACGCGCACCGATGAAGCAGTGGTCTTCGATGATGGTTGGGCTGGCCTGCAGCGGCTCGAGCACGCCGCCGATGCCGGCGCCGCCGGACAGGTGGCAGTGCTGGCCGATCTGCGCGCAGGAACCGACGGTGGCCCAGGTGTCGACCATGGTGCCTTCGCCGACGTAGGCGCCGATGTTGGTGAAGCTCGGCATCAGCACCACGTCCTTGCCGAAGTAGGTGCCGCGACGGGCGATCGCACCCGGCACCACGCGCACGCCGCCGCGACGGAACTTCGCTTCGTCATAGCCGGCAAAGCGCGATTCGACCTTGTCCCAGAACGGCGCCGGGCGCGCGTCGACCACGGCCATGTCGTTGACACGGAAATACAGCAGCACGGCCTTCTTCAGCCACTCGTTGACCTTCCAGCCACCGTGGCCGTCCGGCTCGGCGACGCGGAATTCGCCGGTTTCCAGGCCATCGATCACGCGGTTGACCAGCGGACGGGTGGACCCTTCCAGCTCGTGCAGGGTCAGCGTGGCGCGGCGCTCGAAGGCGCTTTCGATGCCGAACTTCAGTTCTTCCACGCCCGGCACCGGCGGCTTGCGCAGCGACTTGCGGGCGATGGTTTCGGCGCGTGCGGCTTCAGCGCTCCTGGCCGGGGCCTTCTTCGCGACCGGCTTCTTCGCAACAGCGGCCTTCTTCACCGGTGCCTTGGCCGGGGCGGCCTTCTTCGGTGCGGCAGTCTTCTTCGCCGCTGCGCTCTTGGCGGTCGCAGCAGTCTTTTTCACGGGCTTGGTGGCCATCAGGTGGGGTCTCCGGCGTTTCGATCAGGGTCCAGGCAGGCCAGCATTGCGTCATGCAGCTGCTGCCGGGCGGGTTCGGTCAGGGGGAGGTCGTGTTCGTCACTGATCACGAAGGTGTCTTCGGCGCGTTCGCCGAACGTGGCAATGCGCGCGTCATGCACGCGCAGGCCCTGGTTGCGCAGCACGAACGCCACGTCGGCCAGCAGGCCGGGGCGGTCGGGGGCGACCAGGGCGAATCGGGTCGCGCCGGGTTCATCGCGGAACTCGATGCGCGGGGCGAAACGGAAGTGGCGCAGCTGGCGGGGCACCACACGTCGCGACGGGCGCAGCAGGGTCAGGTCGCCACCCAGCGCTTCGCGCAGTGCGGCTTCCAGGTTGGCGCTGCTGCCATCGGCGAAGGTGTCGGCCGGGCTCACTTCGAAGGTATCGAAAATGGTGTCCGACGGGCCATCCAGCACGCGTGCACGATGGATGCCGTAGCCCTTGCGGTCCAGGGTCATCACGATCGCGGCGAACAGGCCATCGCGGTCGGGCGAGTGCACGAACACCTCCAGTGCGGGGTCGTCCACGCTGATCCGGCGCACCTTCACCAGGGTGTGGCCCTGCTTGATCGGCACCAGCGCCGAGGCCTGCCAGGCCAGCTGTTCCGGGCGCAGGCGCATGAAGCCCTCGTCGGGCATCACCGCGAACTGGCGGTCGATGGTGGCGTCGTCGTAGCCCTGCTCGCGCACCAGCGCGCGCACGCTGTCGCGCGCCTCGGCCACGCGTTCGGCGGCCGGCATCGGGTGCTCCAGTCCATCGCGAAGTGCGCGCCGCGTTGCGAAGTACAGATCGGCCAGCAGCCGGTCCTTCCACGCGTTCCACAGCTTGGGGCTGGTGCCGGCGATGTCGGCGCAGGTCAGCAGGTACAGGTAGTCCAGGCGGTCGCGGCTGCCGACCAGGGTGGCGAAGCGATGGATCACCACCGGATCGGCGATGTCCTGCTTCTGCGCGGTCACCGACATGCGCAGGTGCTGCTCGACCAGCCAGGCCACCAGTTCGGTATCGCTGCCGCTCAGTGCATGGGCGTGGCAGAACGCACGCGCGTCCACCGCCCCCAGTTCGGAATGGTCGCCGCCGCGGCCCTTGGCGATGTCATGGAACAGGCCGGCCAGCAGCAGCAGCTCGGGCTTGCGCAGGCGTGGCCAGACTTCGTGGGCGATCGAGAAGCGTTCGTCGGCACGGCTGCTGGCGAACAGGCCGATGTTGCGCAGGACCATCAGCGTGTGCTGGTCGACCGTGTAGACATGGAACAGGTCGAACTGCATGCGCCCGCTGACCTGGGCGAAGGCGGGAATCCACTGCCCGAGCACGCCCAGCCGCGCCATGCGTGACAGCGTGTCGACCGGACGCTGGCCGCGCAGCAGGGCCATGAACTGTTCGCGGGCATTGGCATCGGCGCGGTCGTAGGCCGGCAGCAGCGGCAACGCCTCGGCCAGCGCGCGTGCGGTCAGCGAATGCAGCCCACGAATCTGCGGGTTGTTGGCCCAGCTGGCGAACAGGGCAAACACCTGGCCGACGTCACCGCAGGGCCACTCGGCATCGTTGGCGGCCAGATAGCCGCGGCGCAGCGAAAAGCCCACGGTGAGGGGTTCAGGCTGTGCCTCGCCATCGAACTGTTCCTCGAAGCGCTGCAGCAGGCGGTCGCTGATCCGCCGCACCACCAGCGCGGCGCGGTAGAAGCCCTGCATCATCTTCTCGACGCCCAGGTTCTCGGCGTCGTCTTCGAAGCCCAGGCGCGCGGCCAGGGTCTTCTGGTAATCAAAGCGCAGGCGCTCTTCCGGGCGGCGCGCCACCAGGTGCAGGCCGAAACGCAGGCGTGCCAGCACCGCGCGCTCGCGCTTCAGTGCGGCCGCTTCATCGGCGCCCAGGTGGCCCAGTCCGACCAGCGCTTCCAGGTCGCGCACGCCGAAGGCGCGCAGCGCCATCCAGCCCAGCGTGTTGAGGTCGCGCAGGCCACCGGGGCCGTCCTTCAGGTCCGGCTCCAGGTTGTCGGCGGTATCGCCGAAGCGCTGGTGGCGGTTGCGCAGCTCTTCCAGCTTGGCCAGGAAGAAGGTGCGTGCCGGCCACAGTTCGCGGTCGTCGATGGCCCCGCGCAGCGCGCGCCGGGCCGCATCGTCGGCCACGATCGGGCGGGCTTCGATCAGTGCGGTCAGCACGGTCTGGTCGGCGGCAGCCTCGCGGCACTGCGCCGCCGAACGCACGGCATGGCTGACCGCCAGGCCGCAGTCCCACAGGAGTGCGAACAGGCGCGACAGTCCGGCCTCATGGGCCAGCTGCGCAGGCGCATCACCGAACACCAGCAGGTCGATGTCCGAGCGCGGGAACAGTTCACCGCGGCCGTAGCCACCCACCGCGAACACCGACAACCCGCTGCCGGCCGGCACGCAGCGCTGCCAGGCCAGGCGGATCAGGTGGTCGGCTGCGCGCGCGCGCAGCGCGATCAGGCGCTCGATGTTGTCGCCCTGGTCGAAGCGGCGGTACAGGCGCGCATCGGCCTGCTGCAGCGCCTGCCGTGCGGCAGACGCCCATTCGGGATCCTCGAGCGAATCGGCCGGCGCGTCCAGCAGTGAACCCGCCGGCAGCATCGTCAGGAGACCTGCGATTCGCCCGGCGACAGGGTCAGCACGTCCACGCCGGTCTCGGTGACCGCGATCATGTGCTCCCACTGCGCCGACAGCTTGCGGTCCTTGGTCACCACGGTCCAGCCGTCCGGCAGCACCTTGTTGTAGCGGGTGCCCTCGTTGATCATCGGCTCGATGGTGAAGGTCATGCCGGGCTGCAGCACCAGGCCCTGGCCCGGGCGGCCGTAATGCACTACCTGCGGCTCATCGTGGTAGACCTTGCCGATGCCGTGGCCGCAGTACTCGCGCACCACGCTGAAACGCTCGCCTTCGGCATAGCTCTGGATGGCATGGCCGATGTCGCCCAGGGTCGCACCCGGACGCACCGCGCGGATGCCGCGCCACATCGCTTCGTAAGTGGCTTCGACCAGGCGGCGGGCCATCACCGACGCCGTGCCGACGAAGTACATGCGGCTGGTATCGCCGTGCCAGCCGTCCTTGATGACGGTGACGTCGATGTTGATGATGTCGCCGTCCTTGAGCACCTTCCCTTCGCTGGGGATGCCGTGGCAGATGACATTGTTGACCGAGGTGCACACGCTCTTGGGGAAGCCGCGGTAGCCGACGTTGGCCGGCGTGGCGCCCTGCACGTTCACGATGTGGTCGTGGCAGATGCGGTCCAGCTCCTCGGTGGTGACACCGGGCTTGACGTGGGGGGTGACGATGTCGAGCACTTCGCTGGCCAGGCGGCCGGCGATGCGCATCGCCTCGATTTCCTGCGGGGTTTTCAGATTCACGCTCATGGCACCCATTATCGCCGATCCGGCCGCAATCTGAACGAACGCCACCCAACTGGGCGTACTGACGATGCACGGATCCGGCAAGGACCGTGAAAACGTGACCCACCCCGCGCTTTGTCAGACGCAAATATCACTGAATACAGACACTTACCCGGCCTAGGCTGAACGGGACCGTCGTCAACGCGGCTCAGAACGTGCCGCACCGTCCTGTTCAACAGACCCTCGGGTCAGGGAGGTTGTCCATGCGATCTGCAGTCCGTTCCCCGCTCACCTGGGCTGTGGCCCTGCTCCTGGCCGGCCCCGTAACGGCTGCCGACACCACGACCTTCAACGTCCTGCTGACGATCAACAAGGCCTGCACGATCACCGCAGCGGCCGCGACCAACGTCAACTTCGGCGCCGCAGATGCCAGTTCCACCACCCCGCTCAATGCCCAGGGCACGCTGACCGCCCAGTGCAGCGTGACCACCCCCTACACGATCGCGCTCAACGCCGGCCTCAATGCAGGGACCGCGGCCGATGTGACCACGCGGCGCATGCGCAACACCGATACCGGGGTGACCGCCAACAACTTCGTCGGCTACCAGCTGTACCAGGACGCCGGCCACAGCGTCGTCTGGGGCTCGACCACCGGAACCAATACCCAGGCAGCGACCGGCACGGGCGCCAACCAGGTCTACCAGGTCTACGGCCAGGTGGCCAACCCGAGCGTCAACAACGCCGCTCCGGGCGCCTACCAGGACACCATCACCGCCACGATCACCTATTGAGGTGGCGCTGATGGTGCTGCGTACCGACCGCTGGCTGCGGATGCTGGCGTGGGTTGCTTTGGCCCTGCCCGCGCGCCCCTGCCCGGCCGCCAGCCTGCAGGTGTCTCCCACCCAGTTCGAACTGCGGCCGCAGCAGAACGCCGAGGCGCTGTGGATCAGCAACAGCGGCACGGAAACGGTGCAGGTGCAGGTGCGTGTTTTCCAGTGGCAGCAGGTCGACGGCCGTGACCAGTTGACGCCGACCGAGGCGCTGCTGGCCAGCCCACCGATGCAGGCCCTGGCGGCCGGCCAGCGTCAGCTGATCCGGCTGGTGCGGGCGGACGAAACCGCGCCCGCCACGCAGCAGGCGTACCGCGTGATCGTCGATGAAATCCCCGCCTACGACCCCACGCGGCAGGGCATGCAGTTCGTCCTGCGCTATTCGATCCCCGTCGTGGTGCAGCCTGCCGGCAAGCCGCCCGAGCCCCTGCTGTCCGCGCGACTGGTGCAGGACGGCACCGCGAAGGCGCAGCTGGAGGTCAGCAACAGCGGCCAGGGACAGGCCCAGATCGCCGATCTCGGTCTGGTCGTCGGCGGCCGCCGCACGCCGGTGATGGATGGACTGGTGGGCTACGTGCTGCCGGGCCAGACCATGCGCTGGCCCTTGCAGCCGCCGCCTGCGCAGCTGCAGGGCGGCACCTTCAGCGCGAGGATCAACGGTGGCTCGGAGCCGACGCCATTGCCCGCCACGCCGCCGGCTCGCTGAGGCCTGCGTGCTGGCCTGCTGCAGCGGCATGGTGTCGCTTTCAGGGCAGGCGCTGGCCCGTGATGCGGGCGCCGAGTCCATGGACGTTGCTGCCGATGCGCTGTTGCCGCCCCCCACGCCGCTGACCGCCAGCCAGGCGCTGTACCTGGAAACCACCGTGAACCAGGCACCGCGCGGGCTGCTGCGTTTCGATGAGCTGGGCGGACGGCTGCAGGCACCGGCGGCGACCCTGCGCCAGCTCGGCTTCCCCGTGCAGGGCGAGAGCCCGGTCTACCTGGATCAGATCGCCGGGGTTGTCGTGCACTACGACGCCGGCCTGCAGATCCTGGACCTGCAGGTTCCGCTGAATCTGCTGCAGCTTCCCACCGCCCGGCTGGGGCGCAGCGAACAGGGTACTCCGACCGCGCAGTCGTCTCCCGGCATGGCGTTGAACTACGACGTCTATGCCAGCCACAGCGACGGACTGGGCAATCTCAGCCTCAATACCGACGTGCGCCTGTTCGGCGTCGGCCGCGGCAGCCTGCGCAGCACCGGCCTGATGCGCACCTACCAGCTGCCCGGTGAAGGCTGGCAGCACGAATCCGTCAGGCTGGACACGAGCTGGCGCCTGGATCTTCCGGACCAGGCCCTCAGCCTGACCGTGGGCGACTTCTACAGCGGATTCCTCGAATGGTCGCGTCCGGCCCGCATGGCCGGCATCCAGATCGGGCGCAATTACGGGCTGCAGCCCTACCGTGTCCTCACCCCTACCCCCTCGTTCCTGGGTGAAGCGGTGGTTCCCTCCAACGTCGAGCTGTACGTCGATGGCCTGCGCCAGTACGGCGGGCAGGTTCCCGTCGGCCCCTTCCAGCTTGCGACGCAGCCGGGCATCAGCGGCACCGGCACGGCGCAGGTGGTGGTCACCGATGCGTTCGGCCGCATGCAGACGCTGGACTTTTCGTTCTACGGCACCCAGCAGCTGCTGGCCGCCGGGCTGTCCGACTGGTCCGCCGGCATCGGCCGCCTGCGACGCGACTTCGGCGTCCACTCGTTCCGCTACGACAGCGACACGGTCGCCAGCGCCACCCTGCGGCGCGGCATCAACAACCAATTCACCCTTGAAGCCCATGCCGAAGGCGGTGGCGGCGTCCTCAATGCAGGCCTGGGCGGAGCGTGGCTGCTGGGCAGGGCCGGCGTGCTCAGCGCCAACTGGAGCGAAAGCCAGGATGGCCAGCGCCGGGGCCGGCAATACGGCATGGGCTACAACTGGAACAACCGCCGGTTCAACGTGAACCTGGCCAGCCGCCGCACCTCCGGCGACTACCGCGACCTGGGCAGCCTGCAGGACAGCCTGCCACCGCGCGTCAGCGAGCAGGCCAGCTTCGGCGTGGATCTGCAGCGGCTGGGCACGGTCAGCCTGAGCTACCTGAGGCTGGACCAGGCGTTGCCGGTGCTGGATGCACCGCAACCGGCACCCGGTCCCGGCCTGCCCTACACCCGCACGCGCTACCTCAGTCTGTTCTGGTCGCGCAGCTTCGGCCGCTGGAATGCGTACCTGTCCGCCACCCAGGACATCGACCAGCGGCAGAACCGCAGCATCTACCTGTCACTGGGCACCCGCCTGGGAGAGGACCGGCAGGCCACGCTGGCGGTGCAGCGCAATGGCGATGTCGACCGCGCCAGTGCCGAAGTGATGCGGCCCGTACCCGGCGATGGCAGCCGCAGCGGGCCGGGCTGGCGCCTGCAGGCGCGCGACGACGGCGGGCTGGCGGAAATCGGCGCGCTGGGCAGCCACGGCCGCTACTCTGCCGGGCTGTCCCGCGATGCCGGCCAGACCTTCGCCTATGGCAACGCCAGTGGCAGCCTGGTGTGGATGGCGGGCAGCGTGTTTGCGGCCCGCGAGGTACCCGACGCATTCGCGGTGGTGTCCACCGGTCGGCCGGGCATTCCGGTCACGCTGGAAAACCGGCCGGTCGGGGTGACCAACCGCAACGGGCTGTTGCTGGTGACGCCGCTGCTGTCCTGGCAGCGCAACCGGTTGGGCATCGACACCCTCGATCTTCCTGCGGACATGCGTGCCGAGCGGGTGGAGACCTTCGCCACCCCGCGCCAGGGCGCCGGCATGCGGGTGGATTTCAAGCTGGTGCACAGCCGCGGCGCGATGCTGACCCTGCTCGACGAACACGGCCAGCCGTTGCCGCTGGGTGCGCGGATCAGCGGCGCGGGCGCCACCCCGACCGTGGTGGGCCACGATGGCCAGGCCTGGGTTGAATTCACCGGCGAGCCGCCGCGGCTGCTGATCGAAAGCGAACGCGGACGCTGCCATGTGCAGATGCCGGCCAGCACCTCGCGCCGCTCGCCACCGCTGCGCTGCCTGCCGGAGCCTTCACCGTGAGCCGCGTGCTGCTGCTGTTGCTGTTGTGCGGCCTGGCCACGCTGGCGTTCCCTGCCCGTGCGGCCACCACCTGCACGCTGTCCAGCCCGACCCTGGCTTTCGGCCCGGTGTCCAATGGGCTGGTCGATACCAGCACCACCTTCAGCGTGACCTGCACCACCGGCGCTGTCGCACTGCTCGCCAACGCGCGCGTGACCTTCTGCCTGGGGCTGCCGGCCGGGAGCGGTGGTACCGCCATTTCTCCGTGGCGCACGATGGCCAACAGCTTCGGCGACCGGCTGAATTACCAGATCTACAGCGATGCAGCGCGGACCGCGGTGATCGGCAGCAGCGCAGCGACCAGCCCGACATGGGTGAGTTACCAGATGCAGTATCCGGTGCCCTTGCTGGGCGGCTCCGGCACCGCCTCATTCACCTTGTACGGGCGCTACCCCGCCAACCAGGTGCTGTCGGCAGGCGCGTTCAGCAGCGCCCTGGCCGCCACCTTCCAGTACGCCTACAACGAGCCGCTGCTGGGCACCCCGCCCTTCCCTACCTCCTGCCTGCAGATACCCCCTGCGGTGACCGGCAATTCGAACCTGCAGGCGGCGGCCATGACCCTGACCGCCACGGCGACGGTCAACCCGGCATGCGGCGCCTATGTGACCGCGCCAATGAATTTCGGCGTGAACACCGGCACGGTTGTCGCGAACATCGACCGCACCGCCGTCTTCAGCCTGACCTGCGTCAACCGCAGCCCGTTCCAGATCGGGCTGGACAACGGCACCCATGCCGATGGATCCGGCAACCGGCGAATGCGGGTCGGCAGCAGCGGCGCCCTGCTGCCCTACGAGCTTTACCGCGACGCGGCACGCACCCAGCGCTGGGGCAACGTGCTGAACAGCACCACGGCCAGCGGCACGGGCACCGGCGCAGCGCAGAACCTGACCATCTATGGCCGCGTGCCCCCTGCGGCGGGCACGTCGACACCGCCTGGCGCCTATTCGGACACCATCACCGTCACCATTACCTATTGAGGCGGCACGACGGGCTTCAGACCTGGGCGGCGGCGCCGATACCGACTGCATTGCCCCGGTGCCGCCCATGTCCCTTCCGCGCCTGATCTGCCTGGCCTGTGCCGCCCTGCCCGCGTTTGCCGCCGCAGCCAGCGACGCTGCCCTGTCCGACGCCGCCCGCGTCGATCCGGCCCCTGCGCAGGCGGGCGTGGCGGTAATCCTTCGCATCCATGCACCGGGCACGGCACAGCCGCCGCTCCAGCGCAGCGATTCCGCCGGCGGGCGGGCGGAGCAGATCCAGGCGCTCAGTCCACCACCGCAGGAAGGTGACGCGGTGCCTGGCGTTGTGACGATCACCTACTGATGGGACGGGTCACGCTGCTGATGCTGCTGTGCGTGCTGCTGGCCGCCCCGGCCCAGGCGCTGCAGCTGTCCCGGCATGGCGTTGAACTCGCGGCCGGAGACAGCAACGACGCGCTGTGGCTGATCAACGACGAGACCACCGAATGGACCGGGCATGCCACGGTCTACCGCTGGGACCAACCGGGCCAGGGCGACACCCTGCAGCCGGCCGACGATCTCGCGGTGAGCCCGGCGCAGCTGCGCATCGCCCCGGGCCAACGGCAGCGCCTGCGGATCGTGCGGCTGGGCCCGGCACCGGACCGGGACGAGCGCGCCTACCGGCTGCTGATCGCGCCGCAGGCCGGGGCACCGCCTGGCCGCGCCGAGCGCCACTCCCTGCCCGTTTTCCTGCAGCCGGAGGCCCCGGCCCGGCCGCTGGCGCTGCAGGCCACCCTGCAGGCCCGGCCGGGGCAGCCCGCGCGGCTGAGGCTCTACAATGGCGGCAACCTGCACGCACGGCTGGCTGACCTGAGCTTCATCGATACGCAGGGGCACGACCATCTCCTGCTGCCTGGGCTGGCCGGCTATGTGCTGGCCGGCAGCGGAAGCAGCTGGCTGCTGCCCCCGCGGGACGGCGGCTATGCCGGCGGCCGGTTCCGCGCCCGGCTGGCCGATGGCAGCGAGGCCGTCCTCGCGCCCACCCCTGCCATTGCGCCAGCGGCCCTGTCCGGACTATAATCCGCCGGATGTCCTGCCGCCCTGTGCGCGGAACACCGTCCACGCCGTACGTCATCGGCGAATCCACACTTGTTGCCCCCATCCGTGCCGGGGTGCTCCGCAAGGAGTTCGGCCACGGAGGCAACAGGGAAGCCCAACCCCGGAACCATCAGCGCTTCCACGCGTCCCGCATACCTATCCCGCGGGCGGAATCGCCGGTTCCCCATCAGGAGTATTGCAATGCCCCAGGTCACCATGCGTCAGATGCTGGAAGCCGGCGTCCACTTCGGCCACCAGACCCGCTACTGGAACCCCAAGATGGCTCCGTACATCTTCGGCGCCCGCGGCAAGATCCACATCATCAACCTGGAAAAGACCGTCCCGCTGTTCAACGACGCGATGAACTTCATCTCGTCGGTTGCCCAGAAGCGCGGCACCGTCCTGTTCCTGGGCACCAAGCGCAGCGCCCGCGAAACCATCCGTGAAGAAGCCGAGCGTTGCGGCATGCCGTTCATGAACCAGCGTTGGCTGGGCGGCACCCTGACCAACTTCCGTACCGTCAAGCAGTCGGTTGCCCGCCTGAAGGAACTGGAAGCCGGTGAATCCGACGGCACCTTCGAGAAGCTGGTCAAGCACGAAGTGCTGGGCCTGCGTCGCGAGCGCGACAAGCTGGAAGCCTCGCTGGGCGGCATCAAGGACATGAACCGTCTGCCGGACGCCATCTTCGTGATCGACATCGGCCACGAAGACATCGCGATCAAGGAAGCCAAGAAGCTGGGCATCCCGGTCATCGCCGTGGTCGACACCAACTACAACCCGGAACTGGTCGACTACGCGATCCCGGGCAACGACGACGCCATCCGCGCTGTGCAGCTGTACGCCCGCGCCGCTGCCGACGCCGTGCTGGAAGGCAAGGCTGCTGCTCCGCACGCTGCTTCGGTGCGTGAAGAAGAGTTCGCCGACGCCGCTGCTGCCGAAGAAGGCAAGCCGGCCCGTCGCGCACCGGCCAAGAAGGCTGCTGCTGACAAGGGCGAAGCCCAGGCCTGATCCAGGCCCCCGGTGGGCGCCCTGCGCCCACCTGTCCTGACCGCTGCCGATGGCGCGGCGACCGGACACTGTCACACGGGCCGGCCACCATGCCGGCCCAACCCCTTTCTTTCGTGAGGTAATCCCGTGGAAATCACTGCTTCCCTGGTCAAGGAACTGCGCGAGCGCACCGGCGCCGGCATGATGGAATGCAAGAAGGCGCTGACCGAAGCCGGCGGCGACATCAACGCCGCTGCTGAAGCCCTGCGCAAGTCGGGCGCCGCCAAGGCCGACAAGAAGGCTGACCGCGTGGCCGCTGAAGGCCGTCTGGGCCTGGCCCAGGACGGCGGCAAGGCCGTGCTGGTCGAGATCAACTCGGAAACCGACTTCGTTGCCAACGACGTCAACTTCAAGAACTTCGTCGATTCCGTCGCCGCTGCCGCCCTGGCATCGGGCGCCGTTGACGCCGAAGCCCTGAAGACCGCCAAGCTGGCCTCCGGCGAAACCGTCGAAGAAGCCCGCGCCACCGCGATCCAGAAGCTGGGTGAAAACATCCAGATCCGTCGCCTGGTCAAGGTCGACACCACCGGCAACGTCGGTGCCTACGTCCACACCAACGGCAAGGTCGGCGTGCTGGTTGACCTGATCGGCGGCGACGTCGAGCTGGCCCGCGGCCTGGCCATGCACGTGGCTGCGCTGAAGCCGCCGCACAACAAGGCTGCCGATGTGCCGGCCGAGTTCGTGGAAAAGGAAAAGGAAATCGAACTGGCCAAGATGTCCGAGAAGGACAAGTCCAAGCCGGCCGACATCCTGGAAAAGATCATCGCCGGCAAGATCAACAAGATCGTCAGCGAAGTGACCCTGTACGGCCAGACCTACGTGCTGGGCGACACCACCGTCGAGCAGGTGGTCAAGGCCGCCGGCGCCGACGTGGCTGGCTTCCAGCTGCTGGTCGTCGGTGAAGGCATCGAGAAGGTGGTGGAAGACTACGCCGCCGAAGTTGCCAAGGCGATGCAGGTCTGATTCCAGCCCACCGGCTGCGAAACGACCAGAAGGAGCCGCGGGAAACCGCGGCTCTTTTTTTATGCCCGCAGGTGCGCACCGTTGGCCTGTGGGTGCGCACCGCTGGTGCGCACACCTTCTCCCCCCTGTGGGTGCGCACCGTTGGTGCGCACATCCAGAACAGGGATCTTTGCGTTATCCGCCATTCAAGCCGATACTCGACACAGGGGAATACGCAATCGCATAACAGGAACAGAAGTCGCAGACTGTGATGTATCCCTAGGTATTCTTGTCCTAATGGAATTGAACGATCCGACATGCCTCCTGAGCTGACTGCTGCCCTGGCGCTGTGCCGCAACCTGCCCTCGCCTCCCGGTATTGCCCTGCGCATCATCGAACTGGCCCAGGACCCGGAAGCGGACATCGCCACCGCCGCCGACATCATCGCCATCGACATGGCGCTGAGCGCTCGCATGCTGCGCATCGCCAACTCGCCGCTGTATGCCAGCCGGCGCCGCATCGAGAACCTCGGCCAGGCACTGACCATGCTCGGCCTCAACGCCACCATCAGCCTGGCGCTGGGCTTCACCGTCACCCAGGGCCTGACCGGTGGCAGCGGCGCAGACCACGACCTGCGCCAGCGCGCCTGGAAGCGCAGCATCCTCAGCGCCCTGGCCGCCAGCCAGCTGGGCCAGGCCCGCGGCCTGCGCCGGCTGGAAGAGCTGATGCTGGCCGGCCTGCTGCAGGACATGGGCGTGCTGTGCCTGGCCCAGGCCGAATCCGAGCGCTACCTGCCCCTGCTGCGCGAAGCCGGCGGCAACCTGGACCTGCTCGCCCGCGAGCGCGAGGAACTGGGCTGCACCCACGCCGACGTCGGCGCCTGGGTGGCCGAACAGTGGGGCCTGCCGCGCTACCTGGTGGACAGCATCCGCGTGAGCGAGTCCGAGCCCAGCACCGACAACGCGTTCCAGGCCTGCGTACAGCTCTCAGGCGCGGTCGCCGACATCTGGCTGGACGAGGATGCCGACGGCGCGCGCGAACGCGCCCTGCACGAGGTCCATGAGCGCCTGCAGCTGGACAGCGCGCGCTTCGACCAGGTGCTGGCGCGCATCAGCGACGCGCTGCCGGACATCGCCAGCCTGTTCGAGACCGGCCTCAGCTCGCCCTCCCGCGTGCGCGAGCTGATCGACCACGCGCAGGAACTGACCACCCTGCGCAACCTGCGCGAAATGCAGGATGCCGAGCAGGCGCGCCGCCGCGCCGACGAATTCGAGGCGCGGGCCAAGCGCCTGGCCGACCAGGCCCACCGTGACGCCCTCACCGGCGTGCTCAACCGCCGCCAGCTGGAAACCGTGCTCGACCAGGAGTTCCAGCGCGCCGGCCGGCATGGCTGGCCGCTGTCGGTGGCCTTCATCGACCTGGACGATTTCAAGAAGATCAACGATGCCCACGGCCACCTGACCGGTGACGAGGTGCTGCGCGTGTTCGCCAGCAAGCTGCAGGGCCAGCTGCGCAACAGCGACACCGTGGCCCGCTTCGGCGGCGAGGAATTCGTGGCACTGCTGCCCAACACCAGCGAAGCGACGGCCCTGGACGTCATCCGCCGCGTACTGGCCAGCATCGTCTCCACCCCGATGGTCGAGCTGGAGGGCGGGCCGCTGTTCGTGACCTTCTCCGCCGGGGTGGCCACCCAGGGCGGTTACGAGCGCTTTGCCGGCGTGCAGGACCTGCTGCGGGCGGCCGATGACGTGCTGTACCGCTCCAAGAACCTGGGCCGTAACCGCGTCATCGCGCGCTCGCCCGGCGAACTGGGGCATGATGAGCTGTCTGCCACCGCAGGCGCCGAACTGGGCTGAACCCGCTGCCCCGGCTGAACGGGGCAGTGCGGCCTTCTGCGCCGCAGTGCACAAAATGCTTTGGCCGCGCGCCGCATGCGCGTAGAATCCCCCGCGATTTCCACGCTCACGAGGTCCATATGTCCAAGCTCGCCTATCGCCGCATCCTTCTGAAACTGTCCGGGGAGGCGCTGATGGGAGATGAGGACTACGGCATCGACCCGAAGATCATCAACCGCCTGGCCCGTGAAGTGATCGAGGCCCAGCAGGCGGGCGCCGAAGTGGCGCTGGTGATCGGCGGCGGCAACATCTTCCGCGGCGCCGGCCTGGCCGCAGGCGGCATGGACCGCGTCACCGGCGACCAGATGGGCATGCTGGCCACGGTCATCAACGCCCTGGCCATGCAGGACGCGCTGGAGAAGCTCGGCGCCAAGGCCCGCGTGATGAGCGCCATCAAGATCAACGACGTGTGCGAGGACTACATCCGCCGCCGCGCCATCCGCCACCTGGAAAAGGGCCGCCTGGTGATCTTCGCCGCCGGCGTCGGCAGCCCGTTCTTCACCACCGACTCGGGCGCTGCCCTGCGCGCGATCGAGATCGGCGCGGACCTGCTGCTGAAGGCCACCAAGGTCGATGGCGTGTACGACAAGGACCCGAACAAGCACAGCGACGCGGTCCGCTTCGACAGCCTGAGCTACGACGAAGTGATCCGCCGCGGCCTGGAAGTCATGGATACCGCGGCCTTCGCCCTGGCCCGTGACAGCGACCTGCCGATGCGCGTGTTCGACATGGGCCAGCCGGGCGAGCTGCTGAAGATCCTCGGCGGCGCCAACATCGGCACCCTGGTCCAGGGCCGCGATCCGGCCTGAGCCTGAGCGGCAGGCGTGCTGCGGGCCGATCCAGGCCCGTCAGCGTCCCGTATTCGCCTATAATCGCCCGATTCCAGTTACATCCAGGACCCGGGCGATGCTCAACGACATCAAGAACAACGCGCAGACGCGCATGGCCAAGAGCATCGACGCTCTGAAGCACACCCTCACCTCGATCCGCACCGGGCGTGCCACTCCCGCCCTGCTGGACCGCGTCACGGTCAATGCCTACGGCAACGCCAGCACCCCGCTGAACCAGGTCGCGTCGATCTCCAACGCCGATGCCCACTCGCTGCTGGTCACGCCCTTCGACAAGAGCATGATCAAGGAAATCGAGAAGGGCCTGTACAACCACGAGTTCACCCCGAACACGCTGGGCGCGGCCATCCGCATCAACATGCCGCCGCCGACCGAAGAGCGCCGCAAGGAGCTGGCCAAGCAGGTGCAGAAGGAAGGCGAAGGCGCCAAGATCGCCATCCGCAACATCCGCCAGGACGCCAACAAGGAAGTGGCCAAGCTGGTCAAGGACAAGGCGATCAGCGAAGACGAGAAGAAGCGCGGCGAAGACGACATCCAGAAGCTGACTGACAGCAGCATCAAGGACGTCGACAAGGTCGTCGCCGACAAGGAAAAGGAACTGTTGTCGGTCTGAAGTCGATGCCTTCAGTCCCGCCTCCGTTGCCGGCCGCCCTGCCCCGCCACGTCGCCATCATCATGGATGGCAACGGGCGCTGGGCACAGCAGCGCCGCCGCCCGCGCGTGATCGGCCACCGTGCCGGCGCGCGCGCGGTCAACCGTACCATCGACCGTTGCCTTGAACTGGGCATTCCGGCGCTGACCCTGTTCGCGTTCTCCAGCGAGAACTGGGGCCGCCCGCAGGAAGAAGTCGATGCGCTGATGAAGCTGTTCCTCGGCGCCCTCGACCGTGAAGTGGACGAGCTGCATCGCCGTGGCGTGCGCGTGCGTTTCATCGGCGAGCGCGAGCGCTTCGGCGCCGGGCTGGTCAGTCGCATGCAACTGGCCGAACAGCGCACCGCCGACAACACCACGCTGACCCTGTCGATCGCCGCCAGCTACGGTGGCCGCCAGGACATCGCCCGCGCCGCCCGTGCGCTGGCCGCGGAAGTGGCTGCCGGCCGGCTGCTGCCCGAGCAGATCGACGAATCGCTGCTGGGCCGCCAGGTCGCCCTGGCCGACCTGCCGCCGCCGGACCTGTTCATCCGCACCGGTGGCGATACCCGCATCAGCAACTTCCTGCTGTGGCAGCTGGCGTATACCGAACTGTGGTTCACCGAGGCACTGTGGCCGGACTTTGATTCCGGGCAGCTGCAGCAGGCGCTGGACGCCTACGCCAGCCGTGAACGCCGCTTCGGCCTGACCAGCGCCCAGATCGCCGCCCTGGCCACCGAGACGCCCAGCCCATGACCAAGACCCGAGTTCTCGCCGCGCTGATCATGGCGCCGGTGGCCATTGCCGCGATCCTGCTGCTGCCAACCCAGTGGCTGGCTGCCGCCGCCGCCGCCGTGTTCCTGATCGGCCTGTGGGAATGGCTGAAGCTGGCCGGCATCGAAGACACCCTCGCCCGTACCGTGCTGCTGGTACTGAACCTGCTGCTGATGGTGCTGATGGTCTGGGCCGATGGCAGTTCGCTGGTGCTGTTCCAGCTGGCGACCCTGGTGGGCGTGGCCTGGTGGCTGGCGGCCCTGGTCTGGCTGCGCTTCTTCACCTTCGGCGCGCAGCCGGGCAGTCCCGCCCGCATTCTCAAGCTGCTGGCCGGCACCCTCGCCATCGTCCCGGCCTGGGCCTCGCTGGTGCTGATCCATGCCGGCGGCGATCCGCCGGGCCACAACGGCCACCTGTGGCTGCTGGCCGCGCTGGCGCTGGTGTGGGCCGCCGATTCGGGCGCCTATTTCGCCGGCCGCCACTTCGGCAGGCACAAGCTGGCCCCGCGCATCAGCCCCAACAAGACCTGGGAAGGCCTGTTCGGCGGCCTGCTGGCCGGCGTTGCCGTGGCCACGGGCCTGGGCCTGCTCGCCGGCGTGGACGTCGCGCACCTGCCGGGCCTGCTGGTCACCTCGGTGGTGGCCGTGTTCGCTTCGGTGCTGGGCGACCTGTACGAAAGCCTGATCAAGCGCCATGCCGGCGCCAAGGATTCGGGTCACCTCATTCCCGGCCACGGCGGCGTGCTGGACCGCGTCGACGGCGTGCTGGCTGCCCTGCCGGTGTTTGCGCTGGGCAAGGAAATCTTCGGATTCTGACCATGGATGCTGTTGCAGACCTGCGCCGGGTCGCCGTATTCGGCGCCACCGGCTCGATTGGCGCCTCCACGCTGGACGTGATCGCCCGCCACCCGCAGCGCTACCAGGCCACCGTGCTCGCCGCCGGCCGCCAGGTGCAGGCGCTGCTGGTCCTGTGCCGCCAGCACCGGCCCGCGCATGCGGTCATCGCCGACGAAAGCCTGTACACCGAGCTGCGCGACGGCCTGCGCGACGCAGGTCTGGCCACCGAGGCCCACGCCGGCGCCGCCGCCCTGGACCAGCTGGCCGCCAGCGATGCCTGCGACACCGTGGTGGCCGCCATCGTCGGCGCCGCCGGGCTGTCCTCGACCCTGGCCGCCGCCGCCGCCGGCAAGCGCATCCTGCTGGCCAACAAGGAATCGCTGGTGCTGGCCGGCGAACTGCTGACCCGCACCGCCGAGCGTGCCGGCGCCGAGATCATCCCGATCGACAGCGAGCACAGCGCGATCTTCCAGTGCCTGCGCTCGCGTGATGCCAGCCTGGACGGGGCCGGCGTGCGCCGGATCCTGCTGACCGCCTCGGGCGGCCCGTTCCGTGGCCGCAGCCGCGCCGAACTGGAACAGGTGACCCCGGCCCAGGCCGTTGCCCACCCGAAGTGGTCCATGGGCCCGAAGATCTCGGTCGATTCGGCGACGTTGATGAACAAAGGCCTCGAAGTGATCGAGGCGCACCACCTGTTCAAGGTGCCCGGCGAGCGCATCGAGGTGCTGGTCCACCCGCAGAGCCTGGTCCATTCGCTGGTCGAGTTCGTCGACGGCTCGACCCTGGCCCAGCTGGGCCTTCCGGACATGCGCACCACCCTGGCCGTGGGCCTCGGCTGGCCGCAGCGCATCGAATCGGGCGTCTCCGGGCTGGACCTGCTGGCCCAGGGCCGGCTCGATTTCGAAGCCCCGGACACCGAGGCCTTCCCCTGCCTGGCCCTGGCCTGGCAGGCGATGCAGGCCGGCGGCACCGCTCCGGCGGTGCTGAACGCGGCCAATGAAGAGGCCGTTTCAGCGTTTCTTCAGGGCCGGATCGGTTTCCTGAGCATTCCCGCACTGGTTGCTAACGCTCTTTCAACACTGCCGACCGAAGCAGCCGATACACTGGACGGCCTGTTGTCCGCCGACCAGCGGGCCCGCCAGTTGACCCTCAACGCCATCGACGCCGCCTGAACGCCACGCCCATACCGCATGACGCCGCTGCCATTGCCCGCCACCGTGAGCCTGCATGACTGACTTCATCGGATCGGTCTGGTGGATGATCGTCAGCCTTGGGCTGCTGGTCACCTTCCACGAGTTCGGGCACTACGCGGTGGGCCGCCTCTGTGGGGTGAAGGTGCTGCGCTTCTCGGTCGGCTTCGGCCGCCCGCTGTGGTCGCGCCGCGACAAGCACGGCACCGAGTTCGCCATCGCCGCCCTGCCGCTGGGCGGGTATGTGAAGTTCCTCGACGAGCGCGAGGTCGAGGTGCACCCGCACGAGCGCGGGCAGGCCTTCAACCACAAGACCGTCTGGCAGCGCATCGCGATCGTTGCCGCCGGCCCGATCGCCAACCTGCTGCTGTGCATCGTGCTGCTGTGGGCGATGTTCGTGATCGGCAAGCAGGATTATTCGGCCACCATCGGCCGCACCACCGGCATCGCCGCCAGCGCCGGCCTGGCCAGCGGCGACCGCGTGCTGCGCGTGGACGACCGCGACGTGGTCACCCTGGGCGATGCCAGCATGGCCCTGACCGCGGCGGCGATGGACCGGCGTGACGTGACCCTGGAAGTGCTGGACAGCAGCGACCAGGTGCGCAACCGCACGCTGCCACTGTCGCAGCTGCCGGCCGGCTTCGATGAACGCCGCGTGCCGAGCCTGGCCGGCCTGCAGTGGCAGGCATCGCTGCAGCCGGCGCAGGTGGACAGCCTGACCGCCGATTCGGCCGTGGCCGGCCTGCTGCAGCCGGGTGACCTGATCGTGGCCATCGACGGCCAGCGCATCGAAGGCGCCGACCAGGTCAGCGCGCAGATCCAGGAACTGGGCCGCCGTGGTGGCCCGGGCATGATCGAAGTACTGCGCGGTGGCGAGCGCCTGGCGCTGGAAGTGACCCCGCGCCCGGGCAAGGACGGCCAGGGCAAGCCGGTCTGGCAGATCGGCGTGGGCTTCTCCGGCGCGTTCAGCCCCGCCTACGACACCCTGATGCGCTACGGGCCGCTCGATGCGGTGACCGTGGCCGTGCGCGAAACCGGCCGACTGGCCTCCGATTCGCTGGGCATGATGGCCCGCATCGTCACCGGCAAAGCCTCGCTGCAGAACGTTTCCGGCCCGGTCACCATCGCCCGCGTGGCCAATGTTTCGGCCAAACGCGGCCTCGATTGGTTCCTGCAGTTCCTTGCGCTGCTGTCGCTGAGCCTGTGCATCATCAACCTGCTGCCGATTCCCATCTTGGACGGCGGGCACCTGCTGTATTACCTTATCGAGTTGGTCAAGGGCAGCCCGCTGAGCGAGCGTGCCATCGCCGCAGGTCAGTACATCGGCCTTGCGTTGCTGGCCGGGCTGATGGGGTTGGCGTTCTACAACGACATCCTCGGCCTGGTCCCGCGATGAACTTTTCCACGTTTTTGGCGTCTACAGCGCCGGCATCCCGTACCAATGAAATCGACCTTCCTACCGGACGTGACATGACGCGACTCCCCAATCGCCGCCTGCTGGCCCTCGCCCTCGCCGCCGTCACCGGCGCTCCCGCCCTGGCCCAGGCAGCCGAGCCCTTCACTGTCAGCGACATCCGCGTCGACGGCCTGCAGCGCATCAGTTCGGGTACGGTGTTCACCTACCTGCCGGTGGAACGTGGCGAGACGGTCACCGACAGCAAGGTCGGCGAGACCATCCGCGCCCTCTACAAGACCGGCTTCTTCGAAGACGTGCAGCTGGACCGCCAGGGCAACATCCTGGTCGTGACCGTCAAGGAACGCCCGGCGATCAACAAGCTGACCGTGACCGGCAACAAGGACATCAAGTCCGACCAGCTGCTCAAGGGCCTGTCCGACATCGGCCTGACCGAGGGCGGCACCTTCGACCGCCTGAGCCTGGACCGCGTGACGCAGGAACTGCGCCGCCAGTACAACGACCGTGGCAAGTACAACGTCGAGATCACCCCGACGGTGAGCCCGCTGGACCGCAACCGCGTGGACATCGCCATCGCGATCAAGGAAGGCAAGGCCGCCAAGATCCAGCACGTCAACCTGGTCGGTACCGAGAAGTACGCCAGCGAGGACATCCTGGAAACCTGGGAATCCAAGGAGCACAACTGGGCGTCGTGGTACCGCCGCGATGACCAGTACTCCAAGGAGAAGCTGTCCGGTGACCTGGAAAAGCTGAACTCCTGGTACCTGGACCGCGGCTACGTCGACTTCAGCATCGACTCGACCCAGGTCTCGATCAGCCCGGACAAGCGCGACATGTTCGTGACGGCCGGCGTGACCGAAGGCAACCAGTACAAGATCTCCGAGATCAAGGTCAGCGGCGACACCGTCCTGCCGCAGGAAGATGTCGAGCGCATGGTCGTGCAGCGCGCCGGCGACACGTTCTCGCGTGCGCTGCTGGAGTTCAGCTCCGACGCGATCACCAATTCGCTGTCCAACATCGGCTACGCGTTCGCCAAGGTGAACCCGATCCCGACCACCAACCGTGCCGAGCAGACCGTCGCGGTGAACATGCAGGTCGTCCCCGGCCCGCGTGTGTCGGTGCGCCGCATCATCTTCAAGGGCAACACCCGCACCTCCGACGAAGTGATGCGTCGCGAAATGCGCCAGTTCGAGAACAGCTGGTACTCGCAGGCCGCGATCGACCGTTCCAAGATCCGCCTGCAGCGCCTGGGCTACTTCGAGTCGGTGGACGTCGAAACCCCGCCGGTCAGTGGCAGCAACGACCAGGTCGACGTGGTCTACAACGTCAAGGAAACCACCTCGGGCAGCTTCGTGTTCGGTCTGGGCTACTCGCAGTCCTACGGCATGACCACCTCGGTGCAGCTGTCGCAGAACAACTTCCTCGGCGGCGGCAACCGCGTGTCGGTGGAAGCCTCGCGCAGCAGCTACCTGCAGCGTTACGGCTTCAGCTACACCAACCCGTACTTCACCGATGACGGCGTGTCGCTGGGCTACAACCTGTCCTGGCGCGAACTGGATTACTCCGACTTCAACACCGCGCAGTACAACAGCACCAATGGTTCGGCGCAGGTGGTGTTCGGCGTGCCGCTGACCGAGACCGACAGCGTTTCGCTGATGTTCGGCATCGACAGCAACCAGATTTCGACCTACCAGAACGCCACCCCGCAGTCGATCATCGACTACATCAACGCCATCGGCACCAAGACGTTCCACGCGTGGCGCACCGAACTGGGCTGGGCCCGCGACTCGCGCAACGACTACTTCATGCCGACCCGCGGTACCTACCAGCGCATCGGCCTGGAAACCACCCTGCCGGGTTCGACCGTCGAGTACTTCAAGCTGAACTACCAGATCAGCAAGTACTGGCCGATCATGCCCTCGCTGGTGATCAACACCCGTGCGGAAATCGGCTACGGCGACAGCTACGGCAAGGATTACACCCGCGACCTGTGCTACACCGCACCGACCGATGCCAACCCGAACCCGACCCAGACCGCCGACTGCAACCCGAGCTCCTCGGACTACGTGAAGACGGTGACCGCCTCGGGCCTGCCGTTCTACGAGAACTTCTACGCCGGTGGTACCAATTCGGTGCGCGGCTTCGAAGACAACACCCTGGGCCCGCGCGAGGTGACCTCGGGTTACCCGAACGGCCAGCCGCTGGGTGGCTCGGTGAAGACCGTCGGTTCGGTCGAAGCGTACTTCCCGCGCCTGTTCGACAGCCCGTCGGCACGCGTGTCGGCCTTCGTCGACTTCGGTAACGTCTACAACGGCACCAGCAACTTCAAGGCCAACGAACTGCGCGTGTCCACCGGTGTGGCCCTGCTGTGGCGTGCCCCGGTCGGCCCGATCTCGATCAGCTACGCGTTCCCGCTGAAGAAGAAGGACGGCGACGAAATCGAACGCCTGCAATTCACCTTCGGTGGCCAGTTCTAAGGAGCGAAGCTCCTCAGAACCGTGCCACCTCCGGTGAATTGCCCCCGCATTTCACCTATCCCCCGCGCCGTTGGCGCGCCCCCCTTAACAAAGGGGGGCTCTCCACCAGACGGGTTACGAAGCGCCGGGCTCTGCCCGGCGTTTTCGTTTTCGGGTGCCTGCGCGAGCGCGGCGGGCGAACTGCTTTTGATTTTTTCTGTTTTTCCGTGGCTGGCACTCGCGCCAGACTGTCGGGGGTCGGACGGGTGGGGCCGGCGGGGGTGTGAGCCGCATGGATGCGGCGACCAAGGCTACATGGACGTACTTGCGCCGTCCCCCGCTGGCCCTACCCGTCCGACCCTGCCACGGGCCTTATCCTGCAAGCCACGAGGGGCCCTGCCGTTGGCCGTGGAACCGCGCCGCATGACCGGACTGGCTCCACACGTTAAACTCCCGCCGTGAATACTCCTACCTACACCGCCCAGCAACTCGCCGATCAGTTCGGCCTGCAGGTCCATGGCGACCCCGCCACCGCCATCCGTGGCGTGGCCACCCTCGCCCATGCCGGTGCCGGCCAGCTGACCTTCCTTGCCAACCCGCGCTACCGCGCGCAGCTGGCCGACAGCCAGGCCTCGCTGGTGGTCCTGCGTGCCGAAGACGCCGAGGCCGCCCCCGGCGCCGCGCTCGTCGCCAAGGATCCCTACACCACCTTCGCCAAGATCGCCGCGCTGTTCGACGTCGCGCCGGTGCGTGAGCCGGGCATCCACCCCAGCGCGGTCATCGACCCGCAGGCCCAGGTGGCCGCCAGCGCCCACATCGGCCCGTTCGTCACCATCGGTGCGCGCAGTGTGGTCGGCGAGAACTGCATCATCGGCGCCGGCAGCATCATCGGCGAAGACTGCACCCTCGAATCCGGCTGCGAACTGATCGCCCGCGTCACCCTGGTCACCCGCGTGAAGCTCGGCAAGCGCGTGCGCATCCATCCCGGTGCCGTGCTCGGCGCCGATGGCTTCGGCCTGGCGATGGACGCCGGCAAGTGGATCAAGGTGCCGCAGCTGGGTGGCGTGCGCATCGGCGACGACTGCGAGATCGGCGCCAATACCTGCGTCGACCGCGGTGCGCTGGAAGACACCGTGCTGGCCGAAGACGTGCGCCTGGACAACCTGGTGCAGATCGCGCACAACGTGCAGATCGGCGCCCACTCGGCCATCGCCGGCTGCACCGGCATCGCCGGCAGCGCCAAGATCGGCCGTTACTGCCTGCTCGGCGGCGCCGTTGGCGTCGTCGGCCACCTGGAAATCTGCGACAAGGTCGTGATCACCGGTAAATCGGTGGTCCGCAACTCCATCACCGAGCCGGGCGAATACTCGTCCGGAACGCCCCTGACCGACAACCGCACGTGGCGAAAGAACGCCGCGCGCTTCAAGCAGCTTGATGCACTGGCCCGTCGCATCCTGTCTGTGAGCAAGGAGAAAGAATGAGCCAGCCCCAGACCCTGCCGGACATGGCACAGATCCAGACGCTGCTGCCGCACCGCTACCCGTTCCTGCTGGTCGACAAAGTGCTGTCGATCGACTACGAAGCCCGCAAGATCGTCGCCACCAAGAACGTCAGCATCAACGAGCCGTTCTTCCAGGGCCACTTCCCCAACCAGCCGATCATGCCGGGCGTGCTGATCATCGAAGCCATGGCCCAGGCCGGCGGCGTGCTGACCCAGCTCACCCTGGGCCGCGATTCGCAGTCCAAGCTGTTCTACATGGTCAAGGTCGACAAGGCCCGCTTCACCAAGCAGGTGGTGCCGGGCGACGTGCTGGAAATGCACGTCGAGATCAAGCGCGTGATCCGCAACATGGCCGTGTATGACTGCGTGGCCAAGGTCGACGGTGAAGTCGTCGCCTGCGCCGAGGTGCTGTGCGCCGGCACCCGCGATTGACCCTGTACGGAGGAACGAGATGACCGACAGCGCTCCCCTGATCCATCCCACCGCGGTGATCGATCCGTCGGCACGGCTGGCCGACGACGTCCGCGTGGGCGCGTTCACGATCATCGGTCCCGACGTCGAGATCGGCGCCGGCACCGAGGTCGGTCCGCACTGCAGCATCCACGGCCCGACCCGGATCGGCCGCGACAACCGTTTCATCGGTCACGTCGCGGTCGGCGGCGAGCCGCAGGACAAGAAGTTCGCCGGTGAACGCACCGAACTGGTGATCGGCGACCGCAACGTGTTCCGCGAGTTCGTCACCCTCAACCGCGGCACCGGCGGCGGCGGTGGCATCACCACCATCGGCGACGACAACTGGATGCTGGCGTACACGCACGTGGCCCACGACTGCCACGTCGGCAACTTCTGCGTGTTCTCCAACAACACCACCCTGGCCGGGCATGTCACCGTCGGCGACTACGTGATCATCAGCGGCTTCGCCGGTGCCCACCAGTTCTGCCGCATCGGTGCCCACGCCTTCCTCGGCATGGGCGCGCTGACCAACGGCGATGTGCCGCCGTTCACCATGGTCGGCACCGATTCGCTGGGCCGCCCGCGCGGCATCAACAGCGAAGGCCTCAAGCGCCGCGGCTTCGATGCCGAACGCATCACCGCCATCAAGCGTGCCTACCGCACCCTGTACGTGGCCGGCCTGCCGCTGGCCGAAGCCAAGCAGCAGCTGGCCGAGCAGGCACAGGCCAGCGATGACGTCCGCTCCATGCTGGACTTCATCGAGCACACCGAGAGGCACCTGCTGCGATGAGCAGCACGACCGGCCAGGCGCCGGCCGGCGCTGCCGTCATCCCGCTGGCCTCGATGGCCGGCAGCGTGCCGGCGCAGCGGGTGCTCAGCGAGCGCCCATTGCGGATCGCGCTGGTGGCCGGCGAAGCCTCCGGCGACCTGCTCGGTGCGGGCCTGGTGCGTGAGCTGAAGGCCCGCTTCCCGCATGCCGAGTTCGCCGGCATCGGCGGCGATGCCATGCGCACCGCCGGCTGCCAGACCTGGCACGACGCCAGCGAGCTGGCGGTGATGGGCCTGACCGAAGTGCTGCGCCACCTGCCGCGCCTGCTCAAGCTGCGCTCGGCGTTCCGCGAGCGTGCGCTGGAGTGGCAGCCGGATGTGTTCATCGGCATCGACGCCCCGGATTTCAACCTGGGCATCGAGCGCTGGCTGAAGCAGCACGGCATTCCCACCGTGCACTACGTCAGCCCCTCGGTCTGGGCCTGGCGCGAGAAGCGCGCGGAGAAGATCGGCAGCAGTGCCGACCTGGTGCTGTGCCTGTTCCCGATGGAACCGCCCATCTATGCGAAGCATGGCATCGATGCGCGCTTTGTCGGCCACCCGATGGCCGATGACATCCCGCTGCACGGTGACCGCGACGCAGCCCGCGCCGCGCTCGGCCTGCCCGCTTCGGCCAAGGTGCTGGCGGTGCTGCCGGGCAGCCGCCTGGGCGAGATCTCGCGCCTGGGCGAACCGTTCTTCGAAGCCGCCTGGCAGGTCTCCGAGCGGATCCCCGGCCTGCACGTGGTGGTGCCGGCGGCCAACGCCGCCTGCCGCCGCCTGATCGAGGAACAGCTGTCGCGCTCGGCGTTGCCGGTGGCGTACTCGCATGTCCTCGATGGCCAGGCACGCACGGCGATGATCGCCGCCGACGTGGTGGTGCTGGCGTCCGGCACGGCCACCCTGGAGGCGATGCTGGTGAAGCGGCCGATGGTGGTCGGCTACCGGGTCAACGAACTGACCTACCGCCTGGTGAAGGCGCTGGGCCTGATCAAGGTCGACCGCTTCGCCCTGCCCAACATCCTCGCCGCGCAGGATCTTGCCCCGGAACTGATGCAGCACGACTGCACGCCGGACAAGCTGGCCGCGGCCATCCAGCAGTGGTTCGACCACCCGCAGCGCACCGCCGACCTGCAGGGCACCTACGAGCGCCTGCACGAACGCCTGCGCCGCAATGCCTCGGCCCGTGCCGCCGACGCGGTGGGCGAGCTGCTGGTGCGCAACCAGGAAACCGCATGAGCCGTCGCGCTGCCGCTGCGGCCAGCCTGGCCCTGTTCGACGGCGCGGCAGTGGTCGAGCCCGAACGCCTGGTGGCCGGCGTCGACGAAGCCGGCCGCGGGCCCCTGGCCGGCCCGGTGGCCGTGGCCGCCGTGGTGTTCGACCCGGCACGGCCGCGCATCAACGGCCTGGACGATTCCAAGCAGCTGACCGCGGCGCGCCGCGAGCAGCTGCATGACCGCATCATTGAACGGGCCCTGGCCTGGAAAGTGGTGCTGGTGGACGTGAACGCCATCGACCGCCTGAACATCTACCAGGCCACCCTGCAGGGCATGCGCGATGTGGTGGCGGCCGTGGCCCACGTGGCCGGCTTCGCCCGCATCGATGGCAACGTCGTGCCCAAGGGCCTGGTGCTGCCGGCGCAGGCGCTGGTCGGCGGCGATGGCATCGACCGCGCGATCATGGCCGCCTCGATCCTGGCCAAGGTCTCGCGCGACCGCTACATGCAGGACCTGCACGTGCGTCACCCGCAGTACGGCTTCGACCAGCACAAGGGCTACGGCACCCCGGCCCACCTGGCCGCGCTGCGCGCGCATGGCCCCTGTGACGAGCACCGCCGCAGCTTCGCCCCGGTGCGTGAATGCCTGGACGTGCCGCAGGTTGTGGCCGCCGACATCGCGATTGCCTGAACAACGGCCGCCGGGCATGGCCCGGCGCTACCATGAACGCGTGAACGCACCGGCGGCAATCGCGCAATCGCCGTACCGTCAAGCCTTGTCGCCACCCCCTGCCCTCGCTACCCTGACCGGGCACTCCAGCGCTTCCCGACCCCGGCGACGATTCCCCCGTCAGCACCCGGGGCCCGCGCGCTCCAACCTGGTCCGGCATGTCCAACTCCCGCTTCGTACATCTCCACGTCCACACCGAGTTCTCGCTGGCGGACTCGACCATCCGCGTGCCGGCCAAACCGGACCAGGCGGACCCGAAAAAGGCCAAGCAGGCCAACCTGCTGTCGCGCTCGGTCGAACTCGGCATGCCCGCGCTGGCGGTGACCGACCTGAACAACCTGTTCGCCCTGGTCAAGTTCTACAAGGCCGCCGAAGGCGTGGGCATCAAGCCCATTGCCGGCGCCGACGTGATGATCACCGAGGACGGCCAGGACCCGTGGCGGATGACCCTGCTGTGCCGCGACCGCGAGGGCTACCTGAGCCTGTCGCGGCTGCTGACCCGCGCCTGGATGGAAGGCCACCGTCCCGAAGGCGGCGTGGCCATCCACCCGGACTGGCTGAAGGCCGGCAACGCCAACCTGTTCGCCCTGGCCGGCCGTGACAGCCTGGCCGGCCGCCTGGCGCTGGACGGCAAGCACGATCTGGCCGAGCAGCAGCTGGCCGACTGGCAGCGCGCGTTCGGCGATGGCCTGCACCTGGAGCTGACCCGCACCGGCCGCGATGGCGAGGAAACCTTCAACCGATTCGCGCTGATGGCCGCTGGCCAGCGCGGCCTGCCGGTGGTGGCCAGCAACGACGTGCGCTTCCTGGCGCCGACCGATTTCAGCGCGCACGAAGCACGCGTATGCATTTCCACCGGCCGCGTGCTGGACGATCCCAAGCGCCCGCGCGAGTACAGCGACCAGCAGTACCTGAAGTCGGCCGAGGAGATGTGCGCGCTGTTCGCCGACATCCCCGATGCGATCGACAACACGCTGGCCCTGGCCGAGCGCTGCAACATCGAGATGCGGCTGGGCACCTACTTCCTGCCCAACTACCCGGTGCCCGACGACGAGACCCTGGACACCTGGATCCAGAAGATGTCGCGCGACGGCCTGGAAGAGCGCCTGCAGAAGAATCCGCTGGCGCCGGGCAAGACCCGCGAAGAGTATTTCGAACGCCTGGAGTTCGAGCTCAACACCATCATCAAGATGGGCTTCCCGGGTTACTTTCTGATCGTTGCCGACTTCATCCAGTGGGGCAAGAACCAGGGCATCCCGATCGGCCCCGGCCGTGGTTCGGGTGCCGGTTCGCTGGTGGCGTGGGCGCTGAAGATCACCGATCTGGACCCGCTGCCGTACAACCTGCTGTTCGAGCGCTTCCTGAACCCGGAACGCGTGTCGATGCCCGACTTCGACATCGACTTCTGCATGGACCGCCGCGACGAGGTCATCGACTACGTCGCACGCAAGTACGGCCGCGAACGCGTCAGCCAGATCATCACCTACGGCACCATGGCGGCCAAGGCGGTGGTGCGCGACTCCGGCCGCGTGCTGGGCTTCCCGTACGGCCTGGTGGACGGCGTTTCCAAGCTGATCCCGAACATCCTCGGCATCCACCTGAAGGATGCGCTGGGCAAGGGCAAGGAAGGCCCGAGCTCGGAAATGGCGTCGGCCGAACTGATCCAGCGCTACGAGAGCGAGGACGACGTCCGCGACCTGATCGACCTGGCGCTGCAGCTGGAAGACCTGACCCGCAACGCCGGCAAGCACGCCGGTGGCGTGGTGATCGGGCCCGAGCCGCTGAGCGAGTTCTGCCCGCTGTACGCCGAACACGATGAAAACGGCCTGGGCAAGAACCCGGTCACCCAGTTCGACAAGAACGACGTGGAAGAAGTCGGCCTGGTGAAGTTCGACTTCCTCGGCCTGCGCACGCTCACGATCATCGACTGGGCGGTGAAGGCGATCAACAAGCGCCACGAGCGCGCCGGCATCCCGCCGGTGGATATCGCCGCGATCCCGCTTGATGATGCACCCACCTACAAGGACATCTTCGCCAACGGCAACACCGGCGCGGTGTTCCAGTTCGAATCCTCGGGCATGCGCCGCCTGCTGAAGGACGCGCGCCCCGACCGCTTCGAAGACCTCATCGCGCTGGTGTCGCTGTACCGCCCCGGCCCGATGGACCTGATTCCCTCCTTCAACGCGCGTAAGCACGGGCAGGAAGAAATCATCTATCCCGATCCGCGCACCGAAGCGATCCTGAAAGACACCTACGGCATCATGGTGTACCAGGAGCAGGTGATGCAGATGGCGCAGATCGTCGGCGGCTACTCGCTGGGCGGCGCCGACCTGCTGCGCCGTGCGATGGGCAAGAAGGTGCCGGCCGAAATGGCCAAGCACCGCGAGATCTTCCGCGAGGGCGCGGCCAAGGACGGCGTCGACGAAGCCAAGGCCGATGCGATCTTCGACCTGATGGAGAAGTTCGCCGGCTACGGCTTCAACAAGTCGCACGCCGCCGCCTACGCGCTGGTCAGCTACCAGACCGCCTGGCTCAAGCGCCATTACCCGGCCGAGTTCATGGCGGCCACGCTGTCCTCGGACCTGGACAACACCGAAAAGGTGGTCGGCTTCCTGGACGAGGTGCGCAACCTCGGCCTGACCGTGCTGCCGCCGAAGGTGAACCACTCTGCGTTCATGTTCGAAGCGGTCACGCCGGACACCATCCAGTACGGCCTGGGCGCGATCAAGGGCGTCGGCCAGGGTGCCTGCGAAGCCGTGGTGGACGAGCGCCTGAAGGGCGGCGACTACAAGGACCTGCTCGACTTCTGCACCCGCGTCGGTTCGGCCAAGCTCAACCGGCGCACGCTGGAAGCGATGATCAACTGCGGCGCGCTGGACGAACTGGGCCACAACCGCGCCTCGCTGATGCTGCAGCTGCCGGAAGTGATCAAGGCCACCGACCAGATGGCGCGCGAGCGTGCCTCGGGCCAGAACTCGCTGTTCGGCGGCCCCGATCCGAGCACGGTGACCATCCAGCTGGACCTGGTCGAAGCCGAGGAATGGCCGCTGCTGCAGCGCCTGAACGGCGAGCGCGACACGCTCGGTTTCTACCTCAGCGGCCATCCGTTCGACCCTTGGCGCGACGATGTGCGCGACCTGGTCGGCAACGACCTGGGCTCGGTGGAAAAGATCTGGAGTTCCAGCAACAGCGGTGGCGGCGGTGGAAACGGCGGCGAGAAGCGCTGGCGCCCGGAAGTGCCGACCGTGCTGGCCGGCCAGGTGGTCGGCGTGCGCCGCAAGGGCGAAAGCCAGATCTTCATCCAGCTCGAGGACGGCCGCGGCCGCGTCGAGTGCAGCGCGTTCTCCGACGCCATGGCCGAGTTCGGCCACCTGATGACCAAGGACCGCATCCTGGTGGTCAAGGGCGGCCTGCGCGAGGACGAGTTCAACGGCGGCTACGCGCTGCGCATCCGCCAGTGCTGGGACTTCGATGAAGTCTGCGCCAACTACGCCACGCGCCTGTCGCTGCGCCTGGACCTGCGCCAGCAGCGCCCGGTCTGGGAACGCGTCAATGCCCTGCTCGACCGCCACCGCCCGGGACGCACGCCGCTGCGCCTGGACCTGCTGCTGAAGGGCCCGCACGGCGGCGTCGCCGGCATGCTCGACGTGTCCGGGCAGAGCGCGGTGCGCATCGACTCCAAGCTGATGGAGGCGCTGCGTGCCGATCCGGCCGTACGCACGCTGAAGGTGCGCTACAGCCCGCCGTGGGCCAACTGAGGCTGGCCCACGCGTCTTGTTTTTCCGTTGTTGCCATCAAGGACGATAGAGCGTCATGAAACTGCTGTTCCCTGTCTTCGCCGCAATGGCCCTGGCCGCCTGTTCGTCCAAGGTCGATTTCGAGATCGACAACCCGACCGCCACGCCGCTTGCCATCAGCATCGATGGCAAGGACCTGCCGGTGGCACCCAACGCCTCGCGCCCGGTCAGCCTGGCGCCGGGCGAGCACACCCTGCATACCCAGCGCCTGGGCGATGTGCGCTTCATCGTCTACGTCGACAGCCGCGGCGGCCTGATCAACCCGACCCTGAGCGAGTACGTCACCGCGCGCGAGATCTACGTGACCGGCGAAGACAAGCTGAAGAATTTCGGCGCCAGCGGCCTGGGCATCGAGGTCGGCGGCGTGGCGTTCAAGGGCCCGTTCGACAAGTTCCACGGCCTGTTCATCGACAAGACCTGGAACTTCGGCGTGCGCGAACCGTTCCCGCAGGAACAGATCGTGGCCCACGTCGATTCCTCAGGCGGCAAGATCAGCACCAAGATCTTCACCGCGCCCGACTTCATCACCTATGTCGAGGAAGGCATGGGCGAACCGGGCGCGTTCAAGCGCGAGCAGCCGGCCGGTTACGTGGCCCCGGTCTACACCCTGGAACCGGCACCGGCCAGCCTTCCCGCTCTGGATCCGGCCTTCGAGGCCCACGCCGGCCCGCTGCGCGATCTCTACGCGCGTTGGCTGAAGGCCAGCACCGCGGCCGAGCAGAAGGCCCTGCGCAAGGAAGACTTCCAGGCCAGCATGGCGTTCACCCAGGCCACCGCGACGCTGGGCTCGAAGCTGCCGGTGGCGGCCAACCAGGCCTACAACGACTTCGTCACCCTGCGCAGCACCGAAATGGCCCGCAGCGCCGTGGTCCTGCCCTGAGCTGACTGGCGCCCCCTGCCCGGCTGGGGTACCGTCGCCTTCCAGACGAAGGCGTACGGGCCATTGCTGCGCATTCGGCTAGAATTCCCCTCTTCTTTACACGACGGCTTCCGATGAATCCGAATTACCTCGACTTCGAGCAACCCATCGCCGACCTGGAAGCCAAGATCCAGGAACTGCGCAACGCCAGTGCCGGACCGGCGGTCAATGTCGAGGCCGAGGTTCACGCCCTGCAGGACAAGCTGCGCCTGCGCACCGCGCAGATCTTCCGCAACCTGACCTCCTGGCAGGTGCTGCAGCTGGCCCGTCACCCGTCGCGTCCGTACACCGCCGATTACCTGCGCATCATCTTCGATGAATTCCAGGAACTGGCCGGTGACCGCGCCTTCGCCGACGACAAGGCCATCATAGGTGGCCTGGCCCGCATCAACGGCCGCTCGGTGATGGTGATCGGCCACCAGAAGGGCCGCGACACCAAGGAAAAGATCAAGCGCAACTTCGGCATGCCCAAGCCGGAGGGCTACCGCAAGGCCCTGCGCCTGATGAAGATGGCCGAACGCTTCGGCCTGCCGGTGCTGACCCTGATCGACACCGCCGGCGCCTGGCCGGGCATCGACGCCGAATCGCGCGGCCAGTCCGAAGCGATCGCGCGCAATCTGATGGAGATGGCCGAGCTGAAGGTGCCGATCATCTGCACCGTCATCGGTGAAGGTGGTTCCGGCGGCGCGCTGGCGCTGGGCGTGGGCGACCGCACGGTGATGCTGGAGTACGCGGTGTACTCGACGATCACCCCGGAAGGCTGCGCCTCGATCCTGTGGAAGGACGCCGGCAAGGCCAAGGACGCTGCCGAACAGCTGGGCCTGACCGCCCCGCGCCTGAAGAGCCTGGGCCTGGTCGACAAGGTCGTGCGCGAGCCGACCGGTGGTGCCCACCGCAACCCGACCCAGATGGCCAAGCGCCTGAAGGCCGTGCTGCTGAACGAGCTGGAAGCGCTGGACAAGCTGTCCACCGAACAGCTGCTGGAACAGCGCTACACCCGCCTGCGCAGCTACGGCTCCTACGAAGCCGCATAAGCCTGGTAGTGCCGGCCGCTGGCCGGCAACAGGCAGGTGAACGCGCAAACGAAAGAGCCGGGCAGATGCCCGGCTCTTTTCGTTTGCGCGTTGACGGCATCCACGCCTCAGAACGGCTTGGCCAGCACCAGCCAGACGATCGGGATGAAGGCCAGCAGCGGAATCTCGTTGATCCAGCGCAGCGCGCGCGAGGACGGCAGCGCGCGGCCCTTGGCCACGCCCTTCAGCAGGCGCCCGGTCCAGATGAAATACACCAGCAGCAGCACCACCAGGCCCAGCTTGGCGTGCAGCCAGCCGGCGCCGCCGGGCGCGACCATGGTCGGGAAATCGGGGATGACCTTGTAGCCCAGCCACAGCACCAGGCCCAGCACGAAGGCCAGCCCGAACATCGAATGACCGAAGCGGTACAGGCGCAGGCCCATCAGCTGCAGGCGCTCGCCCACCGCCGGCTGGCCCGCGGTCTCGGCCAGGTTCACCAGGATGCGCGGCAGGTAGAACACCGTTGCCATCCAGGCCACCACGAACACGATGTGGAAGGTCTTGACCCAGTAATAGCTCTGCATGCGCTCGCTCCAGCGGCTGGCGGGGATGGGCGCCCATTGTCGCAGTAGAGCCACCCCATGGGTGGATGCCGCGGCCAATCGACGCACTCTCACCATCGCAGCCACGCATGGCGTGGCTCTACTGCCGGTTCGCCCGCCGGTCGCAGTAGAGCCACCCCATGGGTGGATGCCGCGGCCAATTGCCGCACCACGGCCGCGACGCCGTACGATAGGCGCCGTTTTCACCCTCTACGTGCCCTGCCCATGGACAAGACCTACGACGCCGCCTATTTCCAACGCTGGTACCGCCGTGCCGACATCGGCGGCAGCGCCCGCCTGGCGCGCAAGGTCGCCCTGGCCGTGGCCACCGCCGAGTACTATCTGGAACGGCCGGTGCGCAGCGTGCTCGACATCGGCTGCGGCGAAGGCGCCTGGCGCGCGCCGCTGCTGAAGCTGCGTCCGAAGGTCCAATACCTCGGCTTTGACAGCAGCGAGTACGCTGTGCGCCGCTACGGACGTACCCGCAACCTGCACATGGCCAGCTTCGGTGATTTCGCCTGGCTGCGGCCCTGCGCCCCGGTCGACCTGCTGGTGTGTTCGGACGTGATGCACTACGTGCCCGACCGCGAGCTGCGGGCCGGCCTGGCCGGCGTGGCCGAGCTGACCGGCGGCGTGGCCTTCCTGGAGACCTTTGCCGCCGAAGATGAGTTCGACGGCGATCACGAGGGCTTCCAGGCCCGGCCCGCGCGCTGGTACCGCCGCGAGCTGGGCCGCCAGGGCCTGCAGGCCATCGGTTCACACCTGTGGCTGGGCCCCGGCCTGGCCGACGAGGCCGCCGCGCTGGAAAAGATGTGAATCCGGATTCATTATTTTTGCCCGACTTAACCTGCGGGACACCCGGATGGGATATGCTGCGCGGCAACATATGACCATACATATTCGGTCGTCATGCTCTATCAACTACACGAACTGACCCGCAACCTGCTCGCCCCCTGGGTGCACCAGGCCCAGGCCAACGCCAGATTCTTCGCCAACCAGGGCCACTGGTGGTCGCAGATGCCGGGCGCTGATCGCCTGGCGGCGGTCAATGAACTCTTCCATCGCATCGGCAAGGATTACGAGAAGCCCGAATGGGGCATCAACGAAATCGAGGTCGAAGGCGAGCGCGTGCCGATCGTCGTGCACGAGGAAGTGAGCAAGCCGTTCTGCAAGCTGCTGCGCTTCAAGCGCCACAGCAACGAAGCCGACCAGCTGCACACCATGCTCAACCAGCCGTTCGTGCTGGTGGTGGCGCCGCTGTCGGGCCACCACGCCACGCTGCTGCGCGATACCGTGCGCACGCTGCTGCGCGACCACCGCGTGTACGTCACCGACTGGGTGGACGCGCGCATGGTGCCGGCCAGCGAGGGTGAGTTCGGCCTGGACGATTACATCGCCTACATCCAGGAATTCATCCGCCACCTCGGCGTCGAGCGCCTGCACGTGGTGAGCGTGTGCCAGCCGACCGTGCCGGTATTGGCTGCGGTTTCGCTGATGGCGAGCCGTGGCGAGCCGACCCCGCGCACGCTGGTGATGATGGGTGGCCCGATCGATGCACGCTGCAGCCCCACCGCAGTGAACAACCTGGCCACGCAGAACCCGCTGTCGTGGTTCGAGAACAACGTCATCCACACCGTGCCGGCCAGCTACCCCGGCGCCGGCCGTCGCGTGTACCCGGGCTTCCTGCAGCACGCCGGCTTCCTGTCGATGAACCCCAGCCGCCACTTCAGTTCGCACTGGGATTTCTACACCGACCTGGTCAAGGGCGATCTGGAAGACGCCGACGCGCACCGCAATTTCTACGACGAGTACAACGCCGTGCTCGACATGCCGGCCAAGTACTACCTGGATACCATTTCGGTGGTGTTCCAGGACTTCCTGCTGCCGCGTGGCGAGTGGGTGGTCAACGGCGAGAAGGTCGACCCGTCGGCCATCCGCGATACCGCCCTGCTGAGCATCGAAGGCGAGCTGGATGACATCGCCGGCCTCGGCCAGACCGAAGCGGCGCAGGCGCTGTGCACCGGCATCGCGGCCGACCGCCGCGAGCACTTCATCGTCGAAGGCGCCGGCCACTACGGCATCTTCAGCGGCCGCCGCTGGCGCGAAGTGGTGTACCCGAAGGTGCGCGATTTCTTCGCCGCCCATGCCGAAGCACCGGCCGCCAAGGCCACGAAGAAGAAGAGCAACGTCACCCCGTTGCGGCGCAAGGCGGGGTAAGACCCCGCCGTGGGGTCGGATCCCTTTCCAACGGAAAGGGCTCTGACCCCCACCGCGATCGGATCCGGGGTCAGAGCCCTGTTCTACGAACAGGGATCCGACCCCTCTGTGGTTACAGCCGCACCAGCAGGTTCTTCGCCAGCAGACCATGCAGCTTGCCGATGCCACGGGCCAGGTGCATCGTCACCAGCAGCAGCAGCGCGCCCACCACCGCCAGCACCGGTGTGAACTCGAGCGGCAGCACGTTGGTGCCATCGATGTAGATGCTCGGCGCGGTCGAATCGAACAGTGCCGCCACCGGCGACCAGATGAAGGCCAGCGACACCGCCAGCAGGGTCACCGCGATGGTGAAGTAGACGATGCCCAGCGGCAGCATCAGCAGGAAGTACAGCAGCGTCAGCCAGGTGCGACCGTCGGTGAACATGTCGCCGATGCGCTGCAGCCAGGTGCGGCTGCGGTCGGTGTACTGCGGCCGGCGCGGCATGCGCTCGCCCAGCAGCGCTTCCACCAGCCGCCCTTCCAGCAGCGCCAGCCCGCGCACCGAGCCGAAGAACAGCACCGTCAGCGGTATGCCGATGATCAGGATCATCAGGCCCAGCGACAGCGACAGCCCGGTCACCACCCAGCTGAAGAAGAAGGTGCCCGTAGCCAGCGACAGCAGCATGTAGAACAGCGCGCCATAGGTGTGCGGGTCCAGCACGACGCCGAAGAAGCGCGCCATCAGCGAACGCTGCGCCGGCGCAGGGGTCGGCGCAGCCGGTGCCACGCCGCTGGCCTCGGCGGCGGCGCGCAGCACCGGGCTGGTGTCGGCACGCGGCGTACGCAGCGCGCGGTTCACGGTCACCTCGGTCTCGCGATAGATCTCGGCCACTTCCTCCGGCGCGCCGTAGCTGCCGGCCACATCGGCGATGACGTCGGCCTCGCTGCGGCCCGGCTGCGCGGCCAGTTCGGAGCGCAGGTACTCCTCGGCGTCGTACAGGGCGTCCTGCACCATCGCCGGGTCTGCGCCCTGCAGGGCCGCGCGCAGCTGCGCCAGGTACTGCGCGATCGTGGTGGGCAGGCCACTGCCTGCCAGGTTCTGCTCGTTCATTGCGGTACCCCCTCCAACACGGAATCGACGGAATCGCGGGTGGCCTGCCAGGCCTGGCGCCACTGCGCCAGCACCTGGTGGCCACGTTCATTGATGCGGTAGTAGCGGCGTGGCGGGCCGCTGCTGGACGGCTCGACATGGCTTTCCAGCAGGCCGGCGCCTTCCAGGTTGCGCAGCACCGGGTACAGCGCGCTCTGCTTGCCGCTCAGCACGCCCTCGCCCACGCGCTCCAGCTCCTTGGCGATCAGGTAGCCATACAGCGGCTCCCCGGCCCGGGCCAGCACCGCCAGCAGGGCCAGCGATACCGTTCCGGCACTGAGCTCCTTCTGGAACTTCCTCAGGTGGGTGTCGTCTTCGGACATGCCCGGTCCTCCACTACGTTGAAGTCAACAGTAGTGCGAAGTTCGGTATAGCGAATGTGTCGTTAGTCACCCTGCCGGGCGGTTCTGGCAGAATTGGGCGCTCCCCGATGGACGCTGAATCCGGTCATGAAGACGCTCACCCTGCTGCTCCCGCTGGCCCTGCTGGCGGCTGCCCCTGCCCAGGCGATGACCGGGTGCGACCTCAGCAAGGGCGCTTATGACGCGCTCGACTTCTCCGCGAAGATCCTCGACGCGCACAGCCGTGGCGAGGACCGGCAGAGCGTGCTGGCGCGCGCACTGGCAGAACCGGGCCGCCCGGCCTGGTATGCGGACATGGCGCGCGAAACAGTGGCCGAGGTGTACGGCGGCCTGCGCCCCATCAAGGCGCCGGTCTATTCGGTGTACCGCGGGATGATCTGCTACTACGCCCTGCTGCGACCGAACGAGAACGTCGTGGTGAACTACGCTGCCATTCATCCGGCGCTGCAGGCCTGCGAATCCAAGCGTGGGCAGCAGGCCCAGGCTCAATGCAGTGCACAGGCGGTGGACAGCTACTTTCGCAGACGAGCGAAATAGCATTGCGGGTGCGGGCGCATGACATCCCGCCCGCCGCTCGCGCATGATGGGCAGACACCATTCTGCACGTGACCACAATGCCGACCCCTCGTACCACGCTGCTCACTTTCGCCCTCGTCTGCCTGCTGCCCGCGCTGGCCAGTGCCGCCACGCCGTACCGCAGCCCGCAGCAGATCCTCGATGCGTCGGCGGCCAGCGACTGGCGCACCCCGGACCCGGCCAACCTGCTGTACATGGACCTGCCGGCCGGGCGGGTGATCATCGAGCTGGCACCGCAGTTCGCGCCGCGCCATGTGGCCAACATCCAGACCTTCGCCCACGAGCAGTTCTGGGACGGCACCAGCATCTACCGGTCGCAGGACAACTTCGTGGTGCAGTTCGGCGATGCCGACGCTGATGACGCGGCCAAGGCCAAACCGTTCGGCAGTGCCGCGCGCAAGCTGCCGGCCGAATTCGAACGCGCCAGCGCCGGCCTGAAGGTGAGCGTGCTGCCCGACCGTGATGGCTGGGCCGCGCAGACCGGGTTCGTCGATGGCTTCCCGGTAGGCCAGGACCCGCAGGCCGGCAAGGCCTGGCTGGCGCACTGCTACGGCATGCTCGGTGCCGGCCGCAGCAACGAGGAAGACAGCAGCATCGGTGCCGAACTGTACGTGGTGACCGGGCAATCGCCGCGCCAGCTGGACCGCAACATCACCGTGGTCGGCCGCGTGTTGAAGGGCATGGAACTGCTCAGCGCGATTCCGCGCGGGCCGGCGCCGATGGGCTTCTACGAAGACCCGAAGCTGCGCACGCCGATCGTCTCGATCCGCCGCGCCAGTGATGTGCCGGCCGCCGAGCGCACGCCGATCCAGGTGCTGCGCACCGATTCGAAGACCTTCGCTGATACGGTGGAAGCGCGGCGCAACCGCGTGGATGATTTCTACAAGCGCCCGGCCGGACACATCGACCTGTGCAATATTCCGGTGCCGGTGCGGTAGCGCCAGGCCATGCCCGGCGGAATAGGTGAGGTAGCGCCAGGCCATGCCCGGCGGAATAGGTGAGGTAGCGCCGGGCCATGCCCGGCGGAACGTCAAATGCGGCCGCTGCGCTCGCCGGGCACGGCCCGGCGCTACCACGACAATTCTCATCC
>NZ_JACVTV010000027.1:0-42814 GCF_016624625.1 Stenotrophomonas sp. S41
GGGTAACGACCGCCGGGTAGCGCCGGGCCATGCCCGGCGTGATGGGGCGTCGTGGATGCGGTTGGGGTCAGAGCCCTTTCCTGCGGAAAGGGATCCGACCCCGATCGGTGGTCAATAGACGTCGCGCCGGTAACGACCGGCCAGCAGCAGCGCTTCCTTGCCGTCGGCACCGAGCACCTGCTCGATCACTGCGTCCACCGCCGGGGCCATGCCCTGCAGGCTGCCACAGACCAGGATGGTGGCGCCTTCCTCCACCCACTGCCGCAGCGTCGTGGCTTCGGCCAGAAGCCGGTCCTGCACGTAACGATGCGCGCCGCCATCGCGGCTGAACACCGCATCCAGTCGTGCCAGCGTACCGTCGGCCAGCATCGCCTGCAGTTCCTCGCCGAAATGGAAATCGTGTGCGGCCGAGCGTTCGCCGAACAGCAGCCAGCTGCGGCGCGCGCCGGTGCGGGCGCGTTCGTGCAGGTGCGCGCGCAGGCCGGCGATGCCAGTACCGTTGCCGATCAGCAGCAGCGGCACCTCGGCAGCAACGCCGTGGAAATTCTGGTTGCGGCGCAGGCGCAGCTGCACCGGTTCGTGCAGCACCGCGTGGTCGCACAGCCAGCCACTGCCGATGCCGGGCGTGCCGTCGGCGCGCAGCTGGCGGCGCAGCAGCAGTTCCAGCGCGCCATCGGCCATCACCGAGGCAATCGAATACTCGCGGTGCGGCAGCGGCTGCAGTGCCGCCAGCAGCCCGGGCAGGTCGCCGGGCGCCACCAGGCTGGGCAGGTGCGCGCGCACCACGTGATCCAGCAGGGTGCGGCCATCGTCCAGCGGCAGCTCCGGATTGAAGTCGCGTTCGCGCAGCCAGTCGCGCGTGCTGGACGCGGCGTGCTGCGGGCCGATCTCGGCAATATCGCCGGCCTGCCACTGCGCATCACTGCCGGCCGGTGGCTGCAGGCGCAGCCAGTACACCGGCCCGCCGAGGCTGCCGGGGTTGAGGTGTTCGCGCTGCAGCAGCGGCCACGGCTGGTAGTCGGCCGGGCTCCAGTCGGGCAGTTCGCTGGCGCCGCCGCCGATCTGCCCGAGCAGCTGCTGCCAGTGGCGCAGCGCGGCGGGATCGGCGTTGTCGACGTCGATCGCATCGAACATCGGGTGCGCGCCGTGCTGGCGCAGCCAGTCATCGAGCTGGTGGCCGAACGCGCAGAAGTGGCCGTAGCTGCGGTCGCCCAGCGCAAGCACGCCGAACTGCAGGTGGCCCAGCGTGGGCGAGGTGCTCATCACCCGGCGCAGGAAGGGCAGGGCGTGGTCAGGGGCATCGCCTTCGCCGGTGGTGCTGGCGATGAACAGTGCACGCTGGCTCTGCGCCATCAGTGCGGCGTCGACTTCGTGCAGGCCGCGCACGCGCACCGGCAGGCTGGCGGCGCGCAGGGCCTCGGCGCTGCGTTCGGCCAGTTCGCGGGCGAAGCCGGTCTGGCTGGACCACACCAGCAGCAGCGGTGCGACATCACCGCTGGCGGCGTCATCGCGTGGGCGGCCGCGCCACCACAGTGCGGTGCAGGCCAGCGCGTACAGCGCCGTCGCCAGCAGCGCGCCCTGCCAATGCCGCGCGGGTGGCGTGCCCTGCCACCAGGTTTCGCCCAGGTGCAGGCGCAGCAGTGCGTAGCCGGCCACGGCCAGCAGCACCATCACGATCAGGTTGCCGAGTACGGCACGCGACGGTCGGCCGCTCATGCGGCCTGCTCGTCGAGCAGGCGCTGGAAGGCGCTGCTGAGGGTTTCGCGCGGGCCGTCGATGGCCCGTTCCAGGTAGCGCGCGGCCAGACCTTCGCGCTCGGCCAGGGCCAGGCCCTGTTCGCGGCCGAGGACGGTCAGCGCGGTGGCCCAGGCATCGGCGTGCATCGCATCGTCGGCAACCACGGTCACGGCGGCGGCGACCTGGCGCACCGGCATGCCGCTGCGCGGGTCCAGGCTGTGGCTGTAGGCCTGGCCATCGGCCTGGTACTGGTGCCAGCGGTCGCCCGAGGTGGCCACGGCCTTGCCATCCAGTGCCAGCACGCGCGGCGGCGTGTCGGTGTGCGCGTCTTCTTCCGGCGCCGATTCCACCAGCACGCGCCACGGTTGCCCATCGGGCTTGCGGCCGTAGCCGGCCAGTTCGCCGCCCACTTCGATCAGCGCAGCGGTGATGCTCTGCGCGCGCAGCCAGGCGGCGACGTGGTCGACACCGAAGCCTTTTGCAATCGCAGAGAGATCCAGTTCCAGGCCACCGGGTTGCAGCAGCGCATCATCGCGCCACTGCAGGTGCTGCCAGCCGCAGCGGGCGCGGGTGGCCTGCAGGGTGGCGGCGTCGGGCACGCGGCGTGGGCCGGCCTGTGCACCGAAGCCCCACAGCGCGACCAGCGGGCCCAGGGTGGGATCGAAGGCGCCCTCGCTGGCAGCGGCAATCGACTGCGCGGCGGCCAGCACATAGCGGGTTTCGGCCGGCAGCGGGCACCACTGGCCGGCGTCGGCGCGGTTGTAGCGGCCCAGGTCCGAACCGGCTTCCCAGGTGCTCATCTGCGCGACCACCTCATCCAGGCGCGCCTCGATGCCGGCGTGCAGCGGGTGCAGGTCGCGCTGGCGTGGCGCCACCAGCGACACACTCCAGGTGGTGCCCATGGTGGTGCCGCCGAGGCGGGCGATGTCGAGCAGGGAATCGGTCATGGCGGGGCGTTGCAGGCGCGATGCCGGGACGGGCCCGGCACCGCGGTCCACGTTACTGCGGCAGCACTTCCAGGGTGGCGACGTAGCTCAGGCGGCGCTTGGCGGCCTGCTTCACCGAGGTCTTGTTGTCTTCGGTGCCGGTTTCCAGCCAGTACATGCCGGCTTCCGGCCAGGTCACCTTGATCTCGCCCTTGGCGTCGCTGGTCAGCTTCAGCTCGTCCTGCGCGTTGCGGTAGCGGGTGGCGCCACGCACGATCTCGAACTCGAGGCCGGCGGTCGGCTTGCCATCCACCAGCACGCGGAAGGTCGCTTCCTCGCCGGCGAACAGATCATTCGGATGGCCCACGGCCACCAGTTCGATGCCGCGGTTGGTCGGCTTCAGCGCGGTGTCGTTCGGTGCGCCGTTGGTGACGAAGGTTTCCACGCGGCCCACCGACTGGCTCACTTCCAGCTTCTTCGCGTCCTTGGGCAGTTCGCCGAAGGTGGCGGCGCTGCCGCGCCAGCGCTTGCGCTCGCCGTTCTGTTCGTAGGTGGCGAACAGGCCGTCATTGACCGAGGCGATGCGGTAGGTCCCCTGCTGCTTCAGTTCGAGGTCGAACACGCTGCGGTACTTGCCGGTGGCCGCGTTCTGGGGCTGCACGCTGCTGCCGTCCGGCGCGGTGATGACCAGCGATTCCAGGCGCAGCGGCACGTGGTTGAAATAGAACAGGTCGTTGGAGACGGCGCCGTCAACGGTGATCCACGGCGCGTTGCCGGCGATGACGGTCTGCGAGGGCAGCAGCCAGGCCTTGTGGGCCAGGGCGGAGAACGGAAGGGCAGCGGCCAGGGCGGCGGCTAGGACGAGCGTGCGCTTCATGCGGAAGACTCCAGGGTGGTGGTGGGGTCAGAGCCCTTCCTGCGGAAGGGATCCGACCCCGGGATGCTGCGGGTGGGGTCGGATCCCTTTCCGGCGGAAAGGGCTCTGACCCCCGGGTCATGCAGTTACGGCTTGACGGCCAGGGTGACCTGGCCCAGCTCGGTGGCGCCCTGCGCCTTGCCAGTCTGTGCGGCGGTGGCCGGCCAGGTGAAGGGGATCTTCAGCAGTTCGCGGCCGCCGACTTCGCGCACCGCTTCCACCACCAGGGTGTAGCTGCCCGGGGCCAGCTGCTTCAGCGCCGGCTGCTGGTCGCTGAAGGACAGCGCGTGCTTGCCAGCCGGGCGGGTCGGACCGGTCACGCCGTCCACCGGCACCTGCAGGGTGCGGCCGCTCTTGCGCCACCACTGGCGCAGGTCGGGCAGCCACTTGCTGCCATGGCCTTCGCTGTTGCCGGTCTGCTGGTACCAGACCGACAGGTTGGCGGCGACCTTCTGGTCGGCGCCTTCCAGCCACACGGCCACATACGGGCGGTGGTATTCGGCGACGTTGAGCTTGGGCACTTCGACGTTGATGTCGAGGGTGGCGGCGTAGGCCGGCGAGGTGGCCAGCAGGCCGCTGAGGGCGATGGTGAGGGTGACGCGCATGGGGCGGCTCCGGAGGGAACGGATGGAAGTCAGTGGATCAGCAACAGGGCGATCAGCAGCGGGATCATCAGGCCCAGGCCGACCAGCGGCCAGGTCATGCGCCGCTGCCGCGCATGCAGGTGCAGCAGGAACAGGCCGGTGATGCAGAACACCAGGCAGGCCACCGCGAACAGGTCCAGGAACCAGCCCCACGCCGGGCCGGCATTGCGGCCCTTGTGCAGGTCGTTGAGGTAGGACACCACGCCGCGCGAGGTCGATTCGAATTCCACCGCACCGCTTTCGCGGTCGATGCTCAGCCAGGCGTCGCCGCCGGGGCGCGGCAGCGACAGGTAGATCTCTTCCGGCGACCATTCGGCGGGGCGCCCGCCGATGCCGATGTCCAGCTGCGCATCCAGCCATTGCCGGGCGGGCAGCGGAATGGGCGCGTTGCCGTCTTCGCGGTCACCCAGCGCGCCCAGCAGCTCGGCCGGCAGTTCCAGCTTCTGGTTCTGCACCTGCGGCTTGGCTTCGATCTTCGCCGCGTGGTTCAGGGTCAGGCCGGTGGCCGCGAACAGCAGCATGCCGATCAGGCACACCGCCGAGCTGATCCAGTGCCACTGGTGCAGCGTACGCAGCCAGAAGCCACGGCTTTGTTGCTGCTGCACGGCGGAAGAGGCGGGACGGCTCACGGCGTTTTTCGGGACGGGTGAAGACTACCCATTACAGCATTAATGAGAATGGCTCGCAATTAGATGTCTCTTTGTATCCGGCCGCAGGCCCGCGCGGGGCGGGCTGCGGCCGTCACACGCGTCAGAAGCGGAAGTTAAGGCTGACCCAGACGCTGCGGGCCTTGTCCTTGTTGTTGTAGTCGTCCTCGAACAGCACTTCATTGGTGTCATCGGTGTAGATGCCGTCGCCGTCCAGATCGGTGAAGTAGGTCTGGTAGGTGGTGAAGTCGCGGTCCAGCAGGTTGTTGATGCGGGCATTCACGGTCAGCCACTCGGTGGCTTCGAACGAGGCGCCCAGGTGCAGCACGGTGTAATCCTTGTAGTAGCGCTCCTGGCCGGTCACCGTGCTGATGCCACCGTAGCGCTTGGAACGCGCTTCGGCGGTCAGGAACACGTTGAAGCGGTCGCTGGCGCGCCAATCGAAGGTGGCATTGGCCATGTGCCGCGCGCTGTTGCCCAATGGCCGGCCCTTTTCGGCGCCGCTCTTCTGCTCGCTGTCGGTGAAGGTGTAGTTGGCGCGCAGGCTGAACTGATCGCTGATGCTCCAGCGCCCGGCCACTTCCGCACCCTGGATCACCACCTCGTCGATGTTCACCGTGCGGGTGCTGCTGGCGTAGCCCAGATCGGCATATTCACCGGTGGAACTGCACGACAGGGTCAGCGCGGCGCCGCAGGGCTGCGAGGCGATCTTGTCGTCGAAGCGGTTGTGGAAGGCGGTGGCATTGAAGCTGTGCCCGGCGGGGTGCTGCCAGTACACGGCCAGTTCCGTGCTGGTGCTGGTTTCCGGCTTCAGGTCCGGGTTGCCGAACATGGGTGAGGTGCCCTGGCCACCGAAACCGATCACGCCGTCGTACAGCTGCGTGGTCTTGGGCGTCTTGAAGCCGGTGCTGACGCCGCCCTTCACCGTCCAGGCCTCGTTGACGGTGTACACGCCGTACAGGCGCGGGCTGAGCTGGTCGCCGAACACTTCATGGTCGTCGTAGCGCAGGCCGTAGGTGATCGCCAGCGGTGCCAGCACGGTCCAGGTGTCCTCGGCGAACAGCGAGTACATGTTGTGATCCTGGCTCAGGCCCGGCGTACCACGTTCGGTACCGAACACACCGTCGGTCAGTTCACCGCGGATCACCTGTGCGCCCACCACGGCGACGTGCTGGCCTGCCGCCTGGAACGGGATGTCCAGCTTGGCATCCAGCGTGTACTGCTCGCTTTCCAGCGTGCGCGCCGGGCGCGGCAGGAACGTGGACTCGGCCAGTGCGCGGCGTTCGGCCAGCGGCAGCCCGGCGTAGGGGCCGGTGGCATCGATCATCTGCAGCAGCTGCACGCGCTCGGCCACGGTGAAGGGCATGGTGCGCCCGTCGTTGTTGGTAGCCACGTGCGAAAGGGAAACCAGGCTGTTGCCGAAGCCCCAGCGGCCTTCGTGGGTGACCGCCCAGGCGTCGCGGGTGAATTCCTGGCTGGGGCTGTAGCCCACGCGCGGATCGGCGCGGCGCGACCACGTGCCGCCGTTGCTGCGGCAGGCGTTGGCATTGGCGCCGCTGGCACCACTGCAGAAGTTGCTGCTGCGCCAGATGCTGCTGATGCTGTCCACGGTGCCGACCGGGTATTCCTCTTCGCCGGCATCGTTGATCTTGATCGCGTTGTCGTACTCCTGGCGCGAGGTGTCGTAGTCCAGGGTCAGGCGCTGGGCATCGCTGATGTTCCAGTCCAGGCTGATGCCGCCGGCCTTGTTGGTGTTGTCCACGGTCTTGCCGCCGCCACCGAAGCCCAGCGAGCGGTCGTGAGCCACACCGCTGGGATCGAGTACCGGGCTGTACACCGGGTTGGAGGCATCGCGGTCGTACCAGCTGGCGCGCGCCGAAAGGTTCAGCACGTTGGGCACCAGCGGGCCGGTCACGTACACATCAGCGGTGCGGTCGTCGCCGAACTGGTCGTCGGTTTCGAAGGTGCCGCCCAGCGTGGCCGAACCGCTCCAGCGATCCAGCGAACGCTTGGTGATGATGTTGATGACGCCGCCCATCGCGTCGGCGCCATACAGAGTGGAGGCCGGGCCGCGGATCACTTCGATGCGCTCGATCGCATCCAGCGGCGGGATGTGGTTGAACTGGTTGCCGCCGAAGTTGTTTGGGTAGATGTCGCCGTGGTTGTTCTGGCGGCGGCCATTGACCAGGATCAGCGTGTAATCCGAACCCATGCCACGCATGGAGATGGTGCCTTGGCCGGTCTTGTCGCGGGTTTCGCCCACGTCCACGCCTTCCAGATCGCGCACCGCGTCCAGCAGGGTCATGTAGGGGCGGGTGGTCAGCTCTTCCTGGGTGATGACGGAAATGCTGGCAGGGGCATCGGTGATCTTCTGTTCGAAGCCCGAAGCGGTGACCACTACGGTATCCAGGGTCTGCGGTGCGCCTGCGGCGGCACCGTTGGCGAAGGCGGGGCTGGCGAAGGCGGCCAGCACGGCGCTGGTCAGCAGGTGGCGGGACAGGGACGAACGGACACGATGGCGCTGGGCCATGGCAGTAACCTCGAAGGATGCAGGGTGGTGCGATGCCGGCGCGGAACGCGCGACATGCACGGGGAGCCCCGGTCAGGGGCAGCAGGGATGCAGCAGGGGATGGAGCAGGCAGCGGCGCGCAGGCGCGACCGCAGGCGCGGTCACGCGGGGCCGGAGATCAGGCCAGCGGCGGCGCCTGGCCGCGTTGCTGGCGGCGCCCGGGCGCGTCGGCCCAGGGCATGTCCGGTGCGGCCAGCGGCCAATGCGGACGCACCCCGGCGTCGGCCGGGGCGAGGGGAACCAGATCGAGTTCGCTGCGCAGCCACTGGCTGGCCAGCAGCAGCGGCGGTGGTGGAGCCTTGTCGGCCGCCTTGGTCGGCGTGCAGACACAGCGGCGCAGCTTGGCCGGCGCCTCTTCTTCCACCGGCACTTCACCGCCGCGGCCTTCCATCGGCTGCTGCCAGGCCTGGGCGGCGGCGTCAGCCTGTCCGTGCGGCAGCAGCGGCAGGGTGCCCAGCAGCAACGCCAGCATCGCCACCCACGCCAACAGGCTGGCCAGCGCAGGGCGATGACCGCGCATGGCGGTACCGAACTGCACGAGGCGAAGCGGGCGAGGGCGGAACGGGCGACGCAAGGCAGGCAACCCCTGGGTGTGCGCCGGGCCATCCGACGTCAACGGGGCGTGATTGTAATGAGAGCTGTTAGCGGTTGCAAATGAGAATGATTGCCAAAATGTCGCAGGGCCGCGGCGCTGGCCTCAGACCTCGCTCCAGCGCCGCAGCAGGTTGTGGTACACGCCGGTCAGCTGCAGCACCGCGCCGGCATCGCCGCCGGTCTGCCGCAGGCGTTCGATGGAGGTGTCCATCTCCCACAGCAGGCGCCGCTGCACGTCGTCGCGGACCATGCTCTGCACCCAGAAGAACGAGGCTACGCGGGCACCACGGGTGACCGGGTTGACCTGGTGCAGGCTGCTGGACGGGTACACGATCAGGTCGCCGGCCGGCAGCTTCACTTCGTGCTCGCCGTAGGTATCGCTGATGACCAGTTCGCCGCCGTCGTACTCCTCCGGCGCGGACAGGAACAGGGTGCAGGAGATGTCCGAGCGCAGCTGCTCGCCGTGGGCCAGGTTCATCACCGCGCCATCGACGTGGAAGCCGTAGGTGCCGCCGCCGCTGTAGCGGTTGAAGCGAGGTGGCAGGATCTTCAGCGGCAGCGCGGCCGCAAAGAACAGCGGGCTGCGCCGCAGCGCGGCGAGCACGCCCTGGCCGAGCTCGGCCTTCAAGGGCGAGGCATCGGGCAGTTGTTCGTTGTGCTTCACCTGCGCGCCCTGGGCACCGACGGTTTCGCGCCCGTCGGCCCATTGCGCCGCGTCCAGCTGCTGGCGGATCAGGCTGACCTCTTCAGGCACCAGCACGTTGGGGATGTGCAGCAGCATGCAGGTTCCTCGTTGATGGGCGGGAGAGTCCGGCTCTCCCGCGCCTTGGCCATCAGAAACGGACGTCCGCGCTGAGCAGGAAGGTGCGCGGGGCACCCGGGGTGTAACGGTAGCCGCTCTTGTTGATGCTGGCCACGTACTGCTTGTCGAACAGGTTGTAGCCGTTCAAGCGCAGCGACACGTTCTCGTTGATCGCCCAGGACACCACCGCGTCGTAGACCACATACGATTTGGTGAACGCCGGGGTGCCGACGGCACCGTCGGTACCGCGGTGCATGCCACCGGCGTAGCGCACGCCACCGCCGAGGGTCAGGCCGAACGGCAGGGTGTAGCTGGTCCAGCCGGTGAAGGTGTCGGCCGGCGTGTAGGTGAGGTTGGTGGTGCCGTCCGCGGCGACGTTGGCGCCTTCCTTCACCTCGGTATCCAGGTGGCTGTAGCCGGCGGTGATCGACCAGTTGTCGGTCAGGCGGCCGACCGCGGAGAGCTCCACGCCCTTGACCCGCTTGCTGCCGGTCTGCGTCGGGTTGCCGGCGTCGTCGAGCACGGTGGTGTTGATCTCGTTGTCCACGTCGGTCTGGAACAGGGCCAGGTTCAAGGCCAGTGCATCATCGAGGAAGCCCCACTTGCTGCCGACTTCGAACGTCTTGGCCTTCTGCGGATCCAGCTTCGGGTTGTCGGCGCTGCTGGCCGAGCTGCTCAGCTGGAAGTTGGCACCGCCCGGAGGCTGCTGCGAAATTGCGTAATTGGCGTAGACGCTGACCGTGTCACCGACCTTGTACAGGGCACCCAGCTTCCAGTTCAGCAGCGTATCGGAGGCTTCCAGCGTGGGATTGCGCAGCACGGTGCCGGTCGGGTTGCTGCCGCAGACCGGGCCGCCACGGCCGCCACACACCGAGGCGCTGGCGTACTCGGTCTTGTAGTGATCGGCACGCACGCCTGCGGTCAGCAGGAAGCTCTCGCCAAACGACAACGTATCGAACACGTAGGCCGAGGACGTGGTGGTCTTGCCGTGCGCGTCGGCACCGTTGTGCGCCCAGGTCAGGCCAGCCACGTTCCAGTCGGGGTCGTACAGGTTCGCCGCAGGCCAGCTGCTGCCACCGGTGGCGGCCTGGCCGTAGCTGTCCAGCTCTTCGCGGGTGAATTCCAGACCTGCACTCAGGGCGTGGCCCACCGCGCCGGTGTTGAAGTCGGCGCGCAGGTTCACCTGGTCGGTCAGGATGGTGTTGCGCTGGTCCTTGAAGGTCGGCAGGCTGCGCGCGATCGCGTAGGTCGAAAGATCCGCTGCGTTGGTATAGGTGATGTTGCCGGTCGGCCGTCCACCAGTGCCGCGCACGCCGGTGCCCATGAACGCGGTCAGCAGGTAGTCCTGTTCGGTGCGGCCCCAGCGGGCGGTGTTGGTCAGGCGCACGCTGTCGTTGAAGTCATGCTCGAAGCGGAACGTGGCCATCTTCGCGGTCACGTCGTCGTGGTCTGCACGGGTGCCGTAGAAGTTTTCCGGGTCCACCGGATGGCCGGCCAGCGCTTCCAGCGTCGGCTGCGGCGTCCAGCCCGGCAGGCCCAGGGTCGGCACGCCGCCATCGGGCACGTTGTCCTGTTTCACATAGAGCAGGTTGAGGTAGTAGCGGGTCTCGGTGCCCAGGCCGAAGGCCAGCGACGGCGCGATGCCCCAGCGCTTGTTCTGCACGTGGTCGCGGCCGGGCTGGTCGCTGTCCTGCCACATGCCGTTGATACGCAGTGCGCTGGTCGCCCCCAGGGACTGGTTCCAGTCGCCGGTGGTGCGGCGCTGCTGGTCGCTGCCCAGCGACACGCTGGCCGAGGTCGCATCCTGCAGGTTGGCCTGCTTGCTGACCAGGTTGATCGCACCGGTGGGTGCCGAGCGGCCGTTGTCGGTGCCGGCCGGGCCCTTGGTCACTTCAACCTGTTCGATGTTGAAGACATCGCGCGAGATCGAGCCCAGATCGCGCACGCCGTCCACGAACAGGCTGTTGGAGGTGTCGAAGCCGCGCATGAACAGCGCATCGCCGGTGGTGGTGTTGCCGTTCTCACCCGCATAGAAGGTGCCGACGCCCGGGCTGTTGCGCAGCGCTTCGGTGAGGGTGGTGGCGCCCTGCTGGTTGAACAGGTCGCTGGTGATGACCTGGATCGTCTGCGGCGTGTCCTGCAGGCGCTGGGTGAACTTCGGCGAGGCGACCTTGTCGGCTTTGTAGCCGCGCGTGGCATGCACGTCGATCTTGTCCAGCGTGCGTGCGTTGTCGGTGGCGTCTGCCATGGCGACGGCGGGCAGCGCGGCCAGGCCGAGGCCGGCGGCCAGGCTGGCGGTGGCCAGGGGCAGGGAACGAAGCGGGGAGGCGTGCTTGCGGCTCTTGATCGAGGTCATGGGATGGGCTTTGCCGGATGCGGGAAGAGCCCGTCGGCACGGTGGTCGACGGGACAGAAGGCGTGGGGATGGTTGGCGCGGACGCGCGGGTGCGACGGATGGGCCGGCGGGCGGCTCAGCTCAGCAGTGCGGGTGGTGCATGCGAGGGGGGCTGACGGCGTGCCGCAAGGCGTACCGGCGCCACGTTGCGCACAGGCACGCGCAGGGTCTGCGGGCCCGACTCTGGAACGCGCAGGCACAGGCGATGCAGCAGGGGAGTGCCATCGCCGTGGCCGCCTTCTGCCCCGGACTCGATGCGCGGCGCGACAGGCTCGCGTGGCGGTGATTCGCGTGGCGGTTCGCTGGCATTGGCATCCAGCGTCGCCGCAGATGGCTGCAGGGTGACGTCCGTAAGGACATCGCGCCCCTCATTGAGCGCCGACCACCCCAGCCACAGCGTCAGCAGCGCGGCCACGAGCAGTGGCCACCCCTGTCGGGCGAGCTGGCACAGCGTGGCGGTGGCTGCAGGCGAAGCCATGGTGCGGTTCGTTACAAACCGTTACGAAGTCGCGGCGGAGAATAACATCAACGATAATGATTCGCATCTGCGCGTTTGGCAGGGGTTCGTAAGCGGTGCGCAGGGGCGCTGGGGGGGCGCGCAGAGGGCGCGGGTGACCAATCTGGAGTAGATCCACCCCCTGGGTGGATGACGGTCGGCAGAGGGGGGGGCGCGGCGGCGGGGGCATGGGTGCCCCCGCTCGGATCACTCGCGGTCGTCGCGGGTCCAGATCGCGTCGTGCTCGCGCTTGGTCGGGAACTTGGGCACCGCGGTATAGGCCGGGGCGCACAGGGCGCGGCCATCACGCACGTCGAAGCGTGCACCATGCAGCACGCACTCGATGCTGCCTTCGGTGGTGTTGAACTCGCCCGAGGACAGCTCGAACTCTTCGTGCGTGCACTGGTCTTCCAGCGCATACAGCTCGCCGTCGAGGTTGAACACCACGATCGGCGTGCCGGTCACTTCATCGAACACGCTCTTCATTTCGCCGGGCAGCAGCTCGGCACCGGCGCAGACGAAGGTCCAGGCCTCGCTCATGCCGAGGCCCCGGCCAGCGGCTTTTCCAGGATTTCAAAGCGCAGGTCGTCGCGCTTGGGGATGCCGAAGCGCTCGTCGCCATAGGGGAACGGCTTCTTGATGCCGGTGCGCTGGTAGCCGCGGCGTTCGTAGAAGGCGATCAGTTCATCGCGCACGTCGATCACCGTCATCTGCATGACCGGCACGTTCCACTCGCGCGCGGCATGGGCTTCGGCCGCGTCCATCAGCTGCTTGCCGACGCCACCGCCCTGCTGCGCCGGGTCGACCGAGAACATGCCGAAATAGCCCTTGCCGTCGACATCGGCGACGTGGGCGCAGGCCACCAGGCGGCCCTCGCGTTCAGCCAGCAGGATGGTCGAGCGCGGGCGGTCCAGGTCGCCCTGGATGCCCTCGGCATCGATGCGGGCGCCGTCCAGCAGGTCGGCCTCGGTGGTCCAGCCGGCGCGGCTGGCGTCGCCACGGTAGGCCGAGGTGACCAGGGTGATCAGGGCGGGGATGTCGGCCGACGTGGCGGCACGGAAAGTCAGGGTGCTCATGCCGCCATTCTAGGTGGGGCGGGGGCGCCCGCAAAATGGTTCGGGGTCAGAGCCCTTTCGCGGTGCGAAAGAGATCTGACCCCATCCCTGCGAAAGTGACGGCACTATGGGAACCTGGATCCAGGGAGGATCTTGAGGGCATGACCATGCGATTCGACGCTGTTGTCTCCGTTCGCTTTCTGTCGAGCGCCGAGGGTGGGAGGCGGGGTGACATCGTGGGGCAGGTATACGCCTGCCCGCTGTTCGTGGCGGGCCGTGCATTTGACTGCCGCCTGCTGTTGCAGGAAGGACGAGCCGTGCTTGGGGAGAGCTACGAACTTCCCGTTGCGTTTCTCTGCCCGGAGGAGGCGCTTGCCACGGTGAACGTGGGCGCGGATGTCTCGCTGTGGGAGGGAAAGACGATTGCGCGCGGCCGGGTTCTGCACGTGATGGGGTCAGAGCCCTTTCGCGGTGCGAAAGGGATCTGACCCCAGCTGGATTCAGGCCAGTGCGGCCATCGCTTCGGCCTCGGATTTCAGGCCGTTGAGGAAGAACCGGCGCAGCATGGCGTCGGGCATCGACCGCAGCGCCAGGTTGCGCAGGTGGAACGACCAGGCCTTGGCCGGCACGAAGGCCGGGGCCAGGCGCCGGCTGCGCTGCTGCAGGCGCAGGACCGTCGGCCGCAGGCGCTGGTCATGCCGTTCCAGTGCGGCGGCGATGGCTTCGGCCTGCGGCAGTTCCGCCACCCGCTGCAGCTCCTGCGCGAGCACGCTGGCGGAGGCCAGGGCCATGCCGGCGCCCTGGCCGGAGATCAGCGACAGGCTGTGCGCGGCATCGCCCATCAGCAGCACGCGCCCGGTGTGCCAGCGCGGCAGGGTGACCAGGGCGAGATCGTCGATGACCCCCGGGCTGTCGCTGGCCGCATGCTGCAGGCCGTAGCGCACGAAGCGGTTGCTGCGTGCGGTGACCTGCTGCAGCAAAGGCACGCGCGCAGGGCTGGCCACTTCGCCGCAGTCGTCGCTGCGCCACACATGCAGCGCGGCCAGCCGGCCGTGCCCGAGCGCGTAGTACTCGCTCTGCAGTGCCGGTTCGGGGTAGGAGACGAACTGCTCGGCCAGCTGCTGCGGGTCGTCGATCTCGTACGACGCATAGCGGTAGCCCAGTGGCTGCAGCGCCTGCGCGTCGGCGGCGAACAGCTGCTGGCGCAGCCACGAATGCACGCCATCGGCGGCCAGCAGCAGATCGGCATGCAGCACGCTGCCGTCGTCGAGGGTGGCCTGCACGGCATGCGCGTCCTGGGCGACGGCGGTGATGCGCTGGCCGAAGCGCACCTCGACCATGTCGGCTACGCGCTGGTACAGGGTGCGCACCAGATCGCCGCGGCGCAGGGTGATCCACTGCATGTCGCGCAGCAGGGTGCGGTAATCCATGCGCAGGATCTCGCGGTCGTTGCGGTCGCGGTACACGTGCAGGCCCATGTCGGGGAAGGCAACCGCCTGCAGTGCATCGACCAGGTCCATCTGCCGCGCAGTAGCGAGGCCGGGGCCGGACAGTCCCAGCATGTGGCCGCCATCGCGCAGGCCGGGCGCCTGTTCGATCACCGTGCACTGCCAGCCGATGCGCTGCAGCCACCAGGCGGCGGCCAGACCGGCGATACCGGCGCCGCTGATCAGCGCGTGTGGGGTGTGCGTGGCCATGCTCAGAACTCCAGGCCGAGGGTCATGCCGACGGTGCGGCCCAGCGCCGGCTGCGCGTAATAGCCTAGCGGCCCGCCGTTGAAGGCATAGGTGCGGTAGTGGCGGTCGCCCAGGTTGTGCGCGTACACGGCTACTTCCCAGCCGGCGCGCGGCTGCCAGGCCAGGCTGGCATCGACCACGCTGTAGGCCGACTGGTGCAGCAGGTTGGCGGTATCGAAGTAATGGCTGCCCATGTGGCGCACGGCCAGGCGCGGGCGCCACTGGCCGATGCTGCTGTCCAGCGTGCCTTCCAGCGCGAGGTCACCGCTGAACGACGGTGCGAACGGCACGTCGTTGCCCTGGCAGTCACCGCAGCCGATCGGGTCGGCGTAGCGGCGGAAGGTGGCGTCGTTGAACTGCAGCGCCGCGCTCAGCCGCCACTGCGGCACGAACTGCCACTGCACATCCGCATCCAGGCCACGCGAGCGGGTGTCGCCGACGTTGGCCAGGTGGCCGTAGCCGACCTCGTTGGTGCTGTACAGCTGCGCATCGCGCAGCTCGATCTGGTACAGCGCCACGCTGCCGCTGACCGTGCCGGCCTGCACGCGCGCGCCCAGCTCCAGGCTGGTGGAGCGCTCACGGCCATAGGCTTCCGCGTCGGCCAGGCTGGTGGGCGCCAGGTTGAAGCCGCCGGGCTTGTAGCCCTGCGAGACGCGTGCGTACAGGCGCCAGGCATCGCTGGCCTGGAAGCCGAGGGCCACGCGGCCGAGCACGTGGTCACCCTGGGTGCGCGCGCTGCCGGCAAATGGCAGCGGCTGCAGCGCGCTGAAGTCGAGGGCGTAGCCGTTGAACTGCGTGCGCGCACGGTCGCGCGAGGCGCGCAGGCCGCCGGACACGTCCCAGCGCGGTGTCATGTGCCAGGTCACATCGGCGTAGGCGGCCTGGCCGACGCTGTGGTTGTCCGAATGCGATTGCACGGCATCGACGCCGTACATCGGCAGGAAATTGCGGTAATCACGCGCCTGCGTACTGTTCTGCCGGTACAGACCGAACACGCCGTCCCACGCGCGGTCGGTGCCCTGCGAGGCCAGCCGCAGTTCCTGCGTGTTCTGCCGCCACTGCTCGGGCTGCACCGAGAAATACGGGCCGGAGGCGAACGAGCGCTCGATGTCGATGGTCTGCCAGCCGCCGGTCGCGCTCAGCTGCCACTGGCCGATGTCCATGCGCACGCCCAGCGAACTGCTGTTGCCGCAGCGCCGCTGGTGGAAGCCAGCGTACGCGGCCGGCGTGCCCGGCGACAGGAAGATGTCATGCGCGCCCGGATCATCGAACGGCACATAGGCATCCTGGCTGCTGGTGCTGCAGTCGCGCGCGAAGGTGGCGTCGGCCGACCACGCTGCACCGCCCGGGGCCAGACGCAGGCGCAGCTTGCCGGCGTCAGTCTTGGTGCCGCCCTGATGGTCCTGGCCGGTGACCGGGTTGTGCAGGTCGCCCGGTGCATCGTTGTGCAGCAGGGCGATGTCGGCCTGCAGCAGATCGGCCTTCAACGGCGCATTGGCATCGACCTGCAGCAGTTCGCCACCGCGGCTGGAGACGCCCGCGCGCAGGCGCAGGTGTGCGGTGTCATCGGCGGGGGCGCTGATGACGCTGATGATGCCGCCCTGCGCGCTCTTGCCGTACAGCGTGCCCTGCGGGCCCTTCAGCAGCTCCACGCGCTCGGCACCAAGCAGCGCCTGGCTGGCGAACACCGGCAGCTGCGGGATGCCGTCCACGTAGACGGTGAGGGCCGGGTTGTAGAAGTCCTGCGCCGAGGTGATGCCGCGCACGCTGAAGATCGGGAACAGCAGCGAACCACTGGAGGACGCCTGCACACCGGGCAGCAGGCGGGCCAGATCCAGCGTGTCGTGCACCTGCGCGGCCTGCAGCTGGCTGCGCTCGACCACATGGACGCTGCCATCGACGCTGGCCAATGATTGTTCGCGCTTGCTGGCGCTGACTACGACGCTGGGCAGGTCGGTGGCCGGTGCATCCAGGGTGGTGGTCTCGGCGAGGGCGGTGCCGGAGAGTGCCAGACCGAGGGCCAGGGCAAGCGGCGCGCGGGCAGCATGGATTGTGGGCATGGGGGGAAGTCTCTAGGATGCAAATGGGAACTATTCCCAAATAAGCGTCCTCCTGCTGTCGTTCGCGCGCCCCGATGCGCGGTTTCCGGAACAAATCACCATGTCACTCGATCACGATCCCGCGCTTCCTGCCGTGCACGCCCATCCGCTGTCCCCGGTGGTGCAGCTACCGGAGGACTGGTCGCGGCTGCTGCAGGTGCATGACGATCTGGGCGACATCACCTTGGCCTGCTGGCAGGGGCGGCCGCAGCGCGACCTGGAAGTGACCGCGCAGGGGCCGGTGATGTTCTGCATCGGCATCTTCCTGGAAGGTCAGGCGTGGATGGCGCTCGATGGTGGTCCGCCACTGCAGGCCGGACCCGGGACCGCCGTAGTGCAGACCGCGCAGCGGCCGGTATCCGGCAGCTTCGGCATGCGTGGCGGCAATGCCATCCGCCTGGTCGATATCCGCTTCACTTTGGAAGGCCTTGAGCGTGCCGGCGGACGACCGTTGCTGGCCCTGCAGGGCGGCTTCCTGCAGGACTGCAGCGTGCCGGGCTCGGACAGCCTGATGGGCGGTTTCCCGGCGCCGCCGGAGCTGCTGCGGGTGGCCACCGATGTGCTGGGCTGCCGCTTCGAGGACGACGTGGTGCGCACGCTGTACCTGCGCGCGAAGGCTCTGGAGGCGCTGGCCATCGTGCTGGGCCAGCTGCAGGCCGCGGGCCAGGGGCCTGCACGTATTGCCGCGCGCGAGCGGCAGCGGGTGCTGCAGGCGCGCGCGCTGCTGGATGCACGCTTCGGCGAGGAGTGGCCGCTGGAGCGGCTGGCGCGCGAGGTCGGGCTGGGCGAGAAGCGCCTGCAGGCGGGTTTCCGCGCGCTGGTGGGGACGTCGGTGCATGGCCACCTGCGCGAAGTGCGGCTGCAGGCCGCGGGCAGGATGCTTCACGGCGGACACAGCGTCACCGACACCGCACTGGCGGTGGGGTTCTCCAGCCTGAGTCATTTCAGCAAGGCGTTCCGCACGCAGATGGGCTGTACCCCGCGCGCGTGGCAGCGCGGGGAAGGCGCGGGGCCGGAGCCGGGGTCAGAGTCGGGGTCAGATCCCTTTCGCGAAGCGAAAGGGCTCTGACCCCACCAGCGTCTCCGTCAACCGACGCTGCGACTGCAACGCCCGCCGTATCGCCGTCAGGTCACCCGCCGGAACACCTTGCTCGATGAATTCCGCATAGCGGCTGCGCCGCGCTTCCACATCAGCGGCAATGAGCTCGAACGCAGAATGTGGCACGAGCAACGCATTCGACCGGCCTCGTGCGTTGGCACGATAGCTCGACCAGCGATAGTCCCCGGGATGCGCAACCATGCCCGCCCGCACCGGATTGAGCTCGATGTAGCGCTGGCAGGCGAGCAGATACCGATCCGTATCAATCACCGTGGAATGGAAGCGTCCTTCCCAGAGGCTGCCCGTGCGGCGTTCGCGCTCATTTACATGGCGCACGTAGGTGCGGTTCACTGCCTGCATCATCCGCGAGATCCCGCCGGGGGCGTCGGGCGTCACCAGCAGATGGACATGGTTGCCCATGAGCACATAGGCGTGAATCCTGCAGCGGTGTTCGTTCGCGCAATCACGAAGCAGGCCCAGATAAAGCGCGGGGTCACAGGTGCTGAAGAAAACGGCTTGGCGATTGTTGCCGCGCTGCACGATGTGTTGCGGGTAGCCGGGGGCATCAATACGACGCGGCCGTGGCATGGGTGTCTCCGGAAGCCAAGGGGTCAGAGCCCTTCGCTGCGCGAAGGGATCTGACCCCGAGCATTCGCCAACGCGGCACGCGTGACAGTCGGTCGACTACGTGACGTTGGGTAGGGAGATGGGGTCAGAGCCCTTTCGCGGTGCGAAAGGGATCTGACCCCGCTGCGTGGCCTCAGCCCAGCAGCTTGCGCACCTTGGTCAGTGCGGTCATGAAGCGCTCGATCTCGGCGTGCGTGTTGTAGAACGCCAGCGAGGCACGGCAGGTGGCGGCGACGCCGTAATACTGCAGCAGCGGGTGCGCGCAGTGCTGGCCCGAACGCACGGCCACGCCTTCCAGGTCGAGCAGGGTGGCCAGGTCGTGGGCGTGCGCGCCGTCGATCAGGAAGGACACCACGGCGGCCTTCTCAGGCGCTTCGCCGAGGATGCGCAGGCCATCGACCTTGCGCAGTTCTTCAGTGAAGTGCGCCAGCAGGTCGGCCTCGCGCGCTTCCACGTGCTCCAGGCCCAGGCCCTGCAGATAATCCACGGCCACGCCCAGGCCGATGAAGCCGGCGATGTTCGGGGTGCCGGCTTCGAACTTGTGCGGGGCGTCGTTGAACACAGTGCCGTCGAAGCTGACTTCCTTGATCATCTCGCCACCGCCGAGGAACGGCGGCATCGCGTCGAGATGCTCGCGACGTGCCCACAGCACACCGGTGCCGGTCGGACCGCACATCTTGTGGCCGGTGATGGCGTAGAAGTCGCAGCCGATCGAAGCCACGTCGACCTTGCGGTGCGGCACGGCCTGCGAACCATCGACGACGGTGACGATGCCGCGCTTGCGCGCTTCACGGCAGATCTCGCGCACGGGGTTGACCGTGCCCAGCACGTTGGAGACGTGGGCCACGGCCAGCAGCTTGACCTCGGGAGTCATCGCCTTGCGCAGCGCGTCAAGGTCCAGCGCGCCATCGGGGGTGATCTCGGCAACGCGGATGGTCGCGCCGGTGCGCTGGGCAACCAGCTGCCACGGCACGATGTTGGCATGGTGCTCCATGCGCGAGACCAGGATGACATCACCGGCCTTCAGCCGCGGCAGCGCCCACGAGTACGCCACCAGATTGATGGCGAAGGTGGTGCCGCTGCACAGCACCAGCTCGTTGCTGCGCACGTTGAGGAAGCGCGCAAGCTTGTTGCGCGCGCCCTCGTAGGCGTCGGTGGCCTCGGTGCCCAGCGCGTGCACGGCACGGCTGACGTTGGCGTTGTAGCGGCGGTAGAACTCGTCCACCGCGCCGATCACCTGCACCGGCTTCTGGCCGGTGTTGGCGTTGTCGAAATACACCAGCGGCTTGCCGTGCACTTCGCGCATCAGCAGCGGGAAGTCGAGGCGGACGCGGTCCCAGTCCGGCGTGCCGGCAGGGGTTTCGATCGGGCGCGGCGTGGACAGGTTCATGCCACACCTGCCTCGGCCAGGGCCTTGTCCAGGCGGCGCGCCAGCTGCTCGCGCAGGGCCTCGGGCAGCACCTTCAGCGGCTCGTGGCAGAACGCGGCGCTCAGCAGTGCCTGTGCCTGCGGCTGCGGCAGGCCGCGCGAACGCAGGTAGAACAGCGCGTTGGCATCGAGCTGGCCGACGGTGGCACCGTGGGCGGCCTTCACCTCGTCGGCGTCGATCACCAGCACCGGCTGGGTGTCGATCTCGGCGTCGGCCGACAGCAGCAGGTTCTTGTTGGACAGGTTCGCGTCGGTGCCGTCGGCGCCTTCGCGGATCTGGATGCCACCATGGAACACCACGCGGCTGCGGTTGGCGGCCACGCCGCGCCACAGCAGCTCGCTGCTGGTGTCGCGGGCGATGTGGTCGATGCCCAGGCGGGTATCGACGTGGCGGCGGCCATTGCCAAGCAGCACGCCGTTGGCGGTCAGCTGGGCGTTGTCACCTTCCAGGCGCACGTTCAGTTCGTGGCGGCTGAGCGCGGCACCCAGCTCCAGGTCGACGCGGTGGTACTGGGCATCGCGTGCCAGCACCGCATCGGTACGCAGGAAGCTGGTCTGGCGTGCGCTGCCGGCCTGCACGCGGGCGTGCTTGAGCACGGCATCGCGGGCGACGTGGGCATGCAGCACGGTGTTGTCCAGGTGCGCCGACTCGCCCACGCTGAAGCGGTGCTCGACCACGCCCAGGCTGGCGCCGGCACGCAGTTCGATCAGGTGGCGGTGGTGCCACGCCAGGTCGGTCTCGCCGGCCACGCTGGCGAACACCAGCTGCAGCGGCACTTCGACCTGCACGCCTTCGTCCACGCGCAGCACCACGCCTTCATCGGCCAGCGCGGCATTCAGGCGGGCGAACACCTCGTCGCTGCGCTCGTAGCGGCGGCCGAGGAAACGCGCGGCATCCTCACCGGCGGCCAGCGCCGAGGACAGCGGTTCCAGCTGCACGCCGGCCGGCAGGCCGTGGGTGTCGCTGAGCGCGTCGCTGAGGCGGCCGTTGACGAACACCAGGCGCGGCGCCGGGATGTCTTCCAGCACGGCCGCATCCAGCACCGGCGGCGACAGCGGCGCGGCGGCGAAGGCGCGGCGCTCCAGTTGGCGCAGCGAGGTGTACTTCCAGGCTTCACTGCGGGCGGCCGGCAGGCCATCGCGCAGCACCGTGTCGAGCACTTCGCGGCGCGCATCGCTGCCGCAGAAGGCCTGGGCCATCGAGTCGAGCAGGGCGCTCATCAGACCGCCGCCTCGCGCACCACGCGATCCTTGAGGAAATCATAGCCGTGCGCTTCCAGTTCCAGCGCCAGTTCCGGGCCACCGGTCTTGACGATGCGGCCATCGGCCAGCACGTGCACCACGTCCGGCTTGATGTAGTCCAGCAGGCGCTGGTAGTGGGTGATGACCAGGAACGAACGGTCGGCCGCGCGCAGTGCGTTGACGCCGTCGGCAACGCTCTTCAGCGCGTCGATGTCCAGGCCCGAATCGGTTTCGTCGAGGATCGCCAGCTTCGGCTCGAGCACGGCCAGCTGGAAGATCTCGTTGCGCTTCTTCTCGCCACCGGAGAAGCCTTCGTTGACGCCACGGTGCAGCAGTTCGTCCTTCAGGTGCAGCACGGCCAGCTTCTGCCGCACCAGCTTCAGGAACTGCATGGAATCCAGTTCGTCCTGGCCGCGCGCCTTGCGCTGGGCATTCAGGGCCGCGCGCAGGAAGTAGGTGTTGTTCACACCCGGGATTTCCACCGGGTACTGGAAGGCCAGGAACAGGCCGGCGGCGGCGCGCGCTTCCGGGTCCTGGTCGAGCAGGTCGCTGCCTTCGAACTGCACGCTGCCTTCGGTCACTTCATAGCCGTCACGGCCGGCCAGGACATTGCCCAGGGTGGACTTGCCGGCGCCGTTGGGGCCCATGATGGCGTGCACCTGGCCGGGCTTCACTTCCAGCGACAGGCCCTTGAGGATTTCCTTGTCGCCGATGCGGGCGTGGAGGTTTTCGATCTTCAGCATGGTGGGGATTTCCGTGGGGCGGGCCGCGGCCCGCCGATAAAGAGAATGCGTTTGCGAGGGGCAGGGGCGGGCGGTCAGCCCACCGAACCTTCCAGCGAGACTTCCAGCAGCTTCTTGGCTTCCACCGCGAATTCCATCGGCAGTTCGCGGAACACCTGCTTGCAGAAGCCGTCGACGATCATCGACACCGCGTCTTCCTGGCTGATGCCACGGGCGCGGCAGTAGAACAGCTGGTCGTCGGAGATCTTCGAGGTGGTGGCCTCGTGCTCGACGGTGGCACCCGGGTTCTTCACCTCGATGTAGGGGAAGGTGTGGGCACCGCACTGCTTGCCGATCAGCAGCGAATCGCACTGGGTGTAGTTGCGCGCGCCATCGGCGTTGCGGTCGACCTTGACCAGGCCGCGGTAGGTGTTCTGGCCGCGGCCGGCGCTGATGCCCTTGCTGACGATCTTGCTCTTGGTGCGCTTGCCGACGTGGATCATCTTGGTGCCGGTGTCGGCCTGCTGGCGGTGGTGGGTCAGCGCCACCGAGTGGAACTCGCCCACCGAATCGTCGCCCAGCAGCACGCAGGACGGGTACTTCCAGGTGATCGCCGAACCGGTCTCGACCTGGGTCCAGGTGACCTTGCTGCGCGCACCACGGCATTCGGCACGCTTGGTGACGAAGTTGTAGATGCCGCCGACGCCGTTCTCGTCGCCCGGGTACCAGTTCTGCACGGTGGAGTACTTGATCTCCGCATCTTCCAGCGCGACCAGCTCGACCACCGCGGCGTGCAGCTGGTTCTCATCGCGCATCGGCGCGGTGCAGCCTTCCAGGTAGGAGACGTAGGCCTTGTCCTCGCACACGATGAGGGTGCGCTCGAACTGGCCGGTGTGGCCGGCGTTGATGCGGAAGTAGGTGCTCAGTTCCATCGGGCAACGTACGCCCTTGGGAATGAACACGAAGCTGCCATCGGAGAACACCGCCGAGTTGAGCGCGGCGAAGTAGTTGTCGCCCACCGGCACCACGGTGCCCAGGTACTGGCGCACCAGCTCCGGGTGTTCCTTGATGGCCTCGGACATCGAGCAGAAGATGATGCCCTTCTCGGCCAGTTCCTTGCGGAAGGTGGTACCGACGGATACCGAGTCGAACACCGCGTCCACCGCCACGCCGGCCAGCTTGGCACGCTCGTGCAGCGGCACGCCCAGCTTGTCGTAGGTGTCCAGCAGTTCCTTCGGCACGTCATCCAGCGAGGCGTACTTCGGGCCCTTCGGCGCGGAGTAGTAGCTGAGCGCCTGCAGGTCGATCGGGGCGATCTGCAGCTTGGCCCAGTTCGGCATCGGCATGGTCAGGAAGTGGCGGTAGGCGTCCAGGCGCCATTGCGTCATCCATTCCGGCTCCTCCTTCTTGGCCGACAGGGCACGGATGGTGTCCTCGTCCAGGCCCGGCGGCAGGGAGTCCGATTCGATCTCCGTGATGAAGCCGGCCGAATACTTGCGACCGAGCTGCTCATGGATCTCGCGGTTGGGGGTGTCGTCGTGGGCGACGGTTTCGATGGTTTCGGTGGCCATGGGGGGGCTGCCTACGGATCAGGAGACGACGTCGACAGCGATGGTGCGGCGCTGTTCGTCATCGACAAGGGGAAGGGGGGGCAGGATCTGGGCGAGGGTGACATCGCGCAGGGCCTCGGAAACCACGTCGTTGATCAGCCGCCAGCTGCTGCGCGCACCGCATTTGGGCGCCATGTTGCACTGGTGGTGGTCGTGGCTGCATTCGGTCAGTGCCAGCGGCCCTTCCATCGCTTCGACCACCTCGAACAGCGAGATCTCGACGGACGGGCGGGTCAGCCGGTAGCCGCCGCGGACACCGCGCAGGCCTTCGACCAGGCCGGCCTGGGCCAGCGGCTTGAGCACCTTGCTGACGGTGGGCGGTTCCAGACCGGTGAATTCGGCCAGCTCGGTCGCACTCAGCACTTCACCCGGGCGGGCGGCGAGTACGGTCAGCACGACGGTGGCGTAATCGGTGAGTTTGGTGACGCGCAACATGGGGGATGCGAGTGGTTCTTAAAGCGGACTGAAATTGTACGCTTTTCTTCGCCAGCATCCAACCCGGCCATTCAGGCGGCGCTGGGGGCGGTCGTCGGCCGGCCGGGAACAGGACACCGGGGGCCACCGGGGCGTAATGCTGCGGCATGCGGGTTGTTTTCGCAATCACCCGGAATGAGTGAGAATCGGGGTTCCTTTCGCTGCAGACCTCCCTTGCCGATGCCCAAGAAGATCCAAGCCCGCAAGTCCGCCATCCATGGCAACGGCGTGTTCGCCGTGGCCCCGATCAAGCAGGGCGAGCGCGTGATCCAGTACAAGGGCCTGCTGCGCAGCCACGGCGACGTCGATGCCGACGACAGCGGCGACGTGGAAAGTGGCCATACCTTCCTGTTCACCCTCAACGATGACTGGGTGATCGACGCCAACTACAAGGGCAACGACGCACGCTGGATCAACCACAGCTGCGACCCGAACTGCGAGGCGGTGATCGAGGAAGACGAGGACGGCGACAGCCGTGGCGACAAGGTCTTCATCGAAGCGCTGCGCGACATCACCGCCGGCGAGGAGCTGACCTACAACTACGGCATCGTGCTGGCCGAGCGCCACACCGCCAAGCTGAAGAAGATCTGGGAGTGCCGCTGCGGTTCGCCCAAGTGCACCGGCACGATGCTGCAGCCCAAGCGCTGACCGGTGTTTGGTAGCGCCGGGCCGTGCCCGGCGAGCGCGAAGCGCGGACGGAACCAGACGCCGGGCATGGCCCGGCGCTACCAGGGGCCTCTCCACCTGCCGTGCACGACCGGGTCACCGCCGTGCAATGGCCGTTCGCCGACCCTGTGTGCTCCCTCACTGGAGCACACGACATGGCACAGCGTATCGCCGGCAAGCAGGTCGCCATCCTCGCGACCCACGGCTTTGAACAGTCCGAACTGATCGAACCCAAGCGCCTGCTGGAAGCGCAGGGCGCGATCGTCACCGTGGTCTCCCCCGCGCAGGAGGCCAGCATCAAGGGCTGGAAGGACAAGGACTGGGGTGGCGTGGTGGCGGTGGACCTGGCGCTGGCCGAGGCCGATGCCGGGCGCTTCGATGCCCTGGTGCTGCCCGGTGGCGTCATCAATCCCGACACCCTGCGCACCGACGAGGCAGCGCTGGGCTTCATCCGCAGCGTGGCCGATGCCGGCAAGCCGGTCGCGGCAATCTGTCATGGCCCGTGGCTGCTGATCAACAGCGGGCTGGCCAAGGGGCGCGAAGTGACCTCGTGGCCGTCGCTGCAGCAGGACCTGGCCAATGCCGGCGCGCGTTGGCGCGATGCCGAGGTGGTGGTGGACGGCAACCTGATCACCAGCCGCAAGCCGGATGACATTCCGGCTTTCAGCGAGGCCGTGGTCAAGGCGCTGGCTGCGTGAGGGTGTGCCGCCGGGCATGGCCCGGCGCTACCTTCAACCGGGGCGATATGCGGTAGCACCGGGCCATGCCCGGCGAGCGCGAAGCGCGGGAACATCAAAAGCTGCCGGGCACGGCCCGGCGCTACCTTATTTGCCGAGAAGGCCGGCTGGCACCAGGTTGCCCAGGTTCTGGTTGAAGGAGACCACCAGCTTGCCATTCTTGACCTGTGCCGACTGCACCTGCAGCGCGCCCAGCACGCCGGCCACGGCCGGGTCCAGCTTGTAGATCGGCTCGCGGCGGGCGTAATCGCTCAGCGCGGCGTTGAGCAGGCCGCGAGTACGCGAATCGAGGCGGCCGCCCTGGCTGGCCGGGGTGAAGTCATCCACGGTCGGGTCCTGCAGGTGGAAGCCCTGGGTCTGCGCGTCGTAGCGCAGGCCGCTGCTGAGCTTCACCTTGCCCAGGTTGGTCGGCGTGCCGCCGGCGGTGGCCAGGGCCAGGTCCATGCCGAGGTCGAGGCGTTCGCCGGCCGGCAGGCTCAGCTGCGGGTGGCTCATGGTCAGCGCGATCAGGCCGCCCAGCGCATCCTGGGTTCGCGGAAAGCTGCCATCCAGATACTGCTGCACGTCGCTGGCGCCGACGGACAGTTCGCGCCCGGAAATCGAGGGGGCCGCCTGCGCACCGATCGCGGCGGCGATCAGCACGGTGGACGCGGCAAGGCGGGTCATCAGGGAACGCAGGCGCATGGCGGTGACCGGGGCGATGAATGAGGGCTACAGAGTAGCTTTGCACGCTGAATCCTGCGTGCATGCCGCTGCAACGGTTCAGTCCAGCGTTGGTTGCAGCTGCGCCGACTGGATCTGCCAGCCCTGGCCATCAGCGCGGGGCTGCACGCGGTACCACCCGTGGTAGCGGAACACGCCCTCGCCGGTGGTGGCGCGGATGCGTACCGGCACCTCCAGCAGGCGCGGCGGCTGCTGCTCATCGCGGGGCACGGCGGCGTCGCTGTCCAGGCGCAGGTTGCGCACGTCCGGCAGCAGGCGCAGTGCGGCATCGTCGGCACGCCGCGCATCGGGCGGGGCGATGGCCCAGGCCGCATCGACACTGGCCTTGTTGCGGTTGAGCAGGTCCCGCACGTAGCGGTTGAGCAGCAGGGAAGGCGCTTCGCCACCCGCGGCGACCGCGCCATACAGCGGGTCGATGCCCTGCGACGCGAGGCTGTCTGCCTCATGCGAGGCAACCGGACGCCCTGCGTCGGCCGCCGGTGCTTCGGCGGGCGGCGGCACGGCGGCGGCTTCATCGGACGGTGTCTGCCTGGAACAGCCCAGCAGGGTCACCGTCATCATCAACAACAGGGCACTGCGCATGTCTGCCTCCTCCCCGAGGCGACCTGGAGGAGGGCAGTGTATCGGCAGCGTCCGGATCAGCGCGACGTGGGCAGCTGTTCCAGTGCGTCCAGGGCCGGCAGCACCTGCGCCGCCACGGCGGCCAGCGCGTGGCCGTCGGTGTCGGCGTGGCGCTGCACGATATCGCGCAGCAGCTGGGTGGCGACCACCAGGGTGGCGCGTTCGTCACCGCTGAGGCCGGCCGTGCGCGGGGCGCTTTCCAGCAGGCGCATCAGGTCGCGGCTGGCGCGATGTTCCAGTTCGATGGTGCAGCGCCCGGTGCACTGGTGCCCGTCCTTTTCGATCGGGGTCACCGAGATCCGGTAGCGGGTGGAGGGGCTGGCCATGAGGGTGTGCTCGCCTGGGTCTGGAGGGATGTGCCCACCATAGGCAAGGCCGCGACCGGCGGCGACGGCCGGGGCTGCACGCAGTGTTCCACCCGGTCCGTTTCCGACAGGGAAAAACCGGGCCACAGCCAATGCTGGTGCGGCTGTCGGCGCGGACGGTGCAGGCGCGGAAACGCTGTGTTGCGGTTTGCGCGGGGTCGTGGCGCCGGCGCAAACAAAAACGGGACGGCCTGCGCCGTCCCGTCGGAAGATGCCGTTGGGCGCGCGCTTAGAGCGCGGCGTCCTTCAGCTTCTTCAGCGGGCGCACCTTCAGCTTGGTGGTGGCCGGCTTGGCAGCGAACCACTGCTCTTCCTTGGTGAACGGGTTGATGCCCTTGCGCTTCGGCTTGGCCGGCACGCTGACGGTGGAGATCTTCAGCAGGCCCGGCAGGGTGAAGGAGCCAGCGCCCTTCTTGTGCACCGAGGAAGCAACGGCGGTTTCAAGCGAGGCCAGCACCGCGCGCACGTCCTTGGCGACAACGCCGGACGCTTCAGCGATGTGTGCAACCAGGCCCGACTTGGTCAGCACTTCCTTGATCGGCTTCGGAGCGGCCGGCTTGGCGGCAGCCTTCGTCGCGACTTTCTTCACTGCCTTTTTCGGGGCAGCCTTCTTAGCGGTCTTTGCCATGGTTTCCTGTTCCGTGAACGGTTGGTTGTGTGGTCGGCGCCGAACCCCGTCGGCAAGCGCAATGTAGGGCAACTCTCGAGCGCCGCCAATAGCCCGGAGCGCGGAAAGTGCATGTTTTTTCATATCCAGGCCGATTGAGTACATGTCCGGATGCAGGAAAACGGGGCCTGCGCTGCACTGCGCAATACGCGGCGCGGACAGCAGGGACTGCGCGAAATCGCTGAAAACAAGGGAGAAATTCGTTTCGCGCTGGCGAGGAAGTGTCCAGCGGGCTGACCCGGGACAGCCGTATTGCCTGCGGCGGGGCGACGCAGGGCTAACGCGCGCCGTGCGAGGGTGGCCGTTCATCACCGCCACGCAGGAGCAGCACATGGGAATCTCGCGACACGCCACCGCGCACTGGGAAGGGGACCTGAAGTCGGGCAAGGGCCAGTTGAACACGCCGCAGAGCGGCCTGCTGGACAAGACCCGCTACGGCTTCAACAGCCGCTTTGGCGACGAGAAAGGCACCAACCCGGAGGAGCTGATCGCCGCCGCGCACGCCGGCTGCTTCACCATGGCGCTGTCGGCCAAACTGGGTGACGCCGGGTTTACACCGACCTCACTGGATACCGAAGCCAAGGTCGATCTGTCGATGGAAGGTGGCCCGCAGCTGTCGCAGATCCGGCTGAAGGTGAAGGCCGTGGTGCCGGGCATCGACGCCGCGCAGTTCCGCGCGATCGCCGATGACGCCAAGCAGAACTGCCCGGTGTCCAAGGCACTGAGCGCCGTGCCGATCAGCCTGGAGGCCGAGCTGGGCTGAGGCCGGTAGCGCCGGGCCATGCCCGGCGAGCGAAGCGGAACGGAGCCGGGCATCGCCCGGCGCCCCATCGCAATCACCAATCGATGGTTCCGGCAATCACCGTCTGCACCTGTCCGCCGGACCACACCTCGCCGTCCTCATCCACGCGCAGGGTCAGCCGTGCATCGTGGCCGACCTCGCGTCCTTGGCTGACTTCATACGGTTCGCGGCCGCGCGGCAGCACGCCACGCAGGTCCAGCCACGCGGCCAGCACGGCATTGGCCGCACCCGAGGCGGCATCCTCGAAGCGCCGCCCGTTGCCGACGAAGGCGCGCACGGCCAGGTCGAAACCTTCGCTGCCATCGCTGAACGCATAGGCGAACACGCCCATGCTGTCGGTGGATTCGGCCAGCGCGGCGACCGCGTCCCAGTCCGGCTGCAGCGCACGCAGCGCGGCCTCGTCGGCCACCTGCACCACCCACCAGCTGCGGCCGCCCTGCATGCGTGCCGGCGGCAGCTCACCCAGCGGCCAGCCCTGCAACGCGGCCTGCAGGCGCGGATCATCGGCCTGCGAGGTTTCGGCCAGCTGCGCGCGCGGGGTGCGGATGGCGATGCGCTGTGCGGCGCCTTCGCCGATCACCTGCAGCGGCAGCAGACCGGCGATGCCATCCTGCACCAGCACGCCCTCCACCGGCGCGGCCAGGCCGGCCTGCAGCACGGCGTGGGCGGTGCCGACGCTGGGATGGCCGGCGAAGGGGACCTCCTTCTGCGGGCTGAACATGCGCAGACGGTAGCTGCTGCCAGCGGTCTGCGGCGCGAACACGAAGGTGGTTTCCGGCAGCCGGGTCCAGCGCGCAATGGCCTGCATGGCAGTGTCGTCCAGGCCCTCGGCATCGAGCACCACGGCCAGCGGATTGCCGGCGCCGGCGCGCGGCGAGAACACATCCAGTTGCAGGAAACGGCGTGCGGACATCAGGGAAAACTCCAGGAAATGGGGAAATGGTAGCGCGGGGCCATGCCCCGCGAGCGCGCAGCGCGGCAAGGCCGCCGGGCATGGCCCGGCGCTACCAGCGGATCTGGCCGTCGATCACCGGCTGCACCTGGCCGCCGATCCACACCGTGCCTTCGGCATCGACGCGGACATGGACATGGCCGTCGCGGCCGACTTCGCGGCCCTGGCTGGCCACGTAAGCACCCGCGCCGCCGGGCAGGGCGCCACGTTCGCGCAGCCAGGCGCCGATCAGCGCATTGGCGCTGCCGGTCACCGGGTCCTCGGGCACATTCACCGCATCGCCCGGGCAGAACGCGCGCACCACGCGGCTGTGTCCCGCAGCGGGTTCATCGGCGAACACCGCCACGCCGGTCGCGCCGGTGGCATTGGTCCAGTCGCGCAGGGCGGCCATGTCCGGGGCCAGGCCGCGCACGGCGGCGGCATCGCGCAGCGGCAGCAGCCACCAGCGCGGGCCGTTGTCCCACAGCTCGGGGGCCTGGCCGTCGGCGGCCAGGGCCAGCAGCGGTTCCGGTACCTGGCCGGGGGCGGTGGGCAGGTGGCGGGCCGGCGGGCTGGCCAGTTCGATGGTCGGCGCGTCGGCCGGGCCACTCACCCGCACCGGCAGCAGGCCGGCGGCGCATTGCTGGACCAGGGCGCCGCCGTCACCCGGCGTGGCCAGGCCGCAAGTGACCGCCGCCCAGGCCGCACCGACACTGGGGTGGCCGGCGAACGGCAGCTCGCTGCCCGGGGTGAAGATGCGGATGTGGTAGTCGGCACCGGCGGCGCTGGGCTGCAGGAAGAACACCGTCTCGGACAGGTTCAGCCAGGCCGCCAGCGCCTGCATGCGCCCGGCGGACAGCCCGTCGGCGCCCAGCACTACGCCCAGCGGGTTGCCGCTGCCGGGCTGGTGGGCGAAGACATCAAGCTGCAGGTAGCGGAAGGCGGCCATCGGCGGGTCCATTGGGCTTAGAATCGAAGGTTCCGCCCCCTCGGGCGGCTCCCCCACATTACACATAGCCTATCCATGTCAGCTTCCCCCCTTGTCGATCGTTGGATCGTACTGAAGTTCGGCGGCACCTCGGTGTCGCGTCGCCACCGCTGGGACACGATCGGGAAGCTGGCGAAAAAACGCGCGGAAGAGACCGGCTCGCGCGTGCTGGTGGTGGTCTCGGCGCTGTCCGGGGTCACCAACGAACTGACCGCGATCGCCGATGGCGCACCGGACAGCCGCGACCGCGTGGCCGCCCTGGTCGAACGCCATGAGAGCTTCCTGGTCGAGCTCGGCCTGGGCCGCGAGGTGCTCGGCGAACGCCTGGCCGCCCTGCAGGGCCTGCTGGATGACCCGCGCGCAACCACCCGCCCGCTGGAATGGCAGGCCGAAGTGCTGGGCCAGGGCGAACTGCTGTCCTCGACCCTGGGCGCGGCCTACCTGCATGCCTCGGGCCTGGACATGGGCTGGATGGATGCCCGCCAGTGGCTGGACGCGATGCCGCCGCAGCCGAACCAGAGTGAGTGGTCGCAGCGCCTGTCGGTGAACTGCCAGTGGCGCGCCGACGCGGACTGGATGCAGCGCTTCCGCGCGCAGCCGACCCGCCTGCTGATCACCCAGGGCTTCATTTCCCGCCACGCCGACGGCGGCACCGCCATCCTCGGCCGCGGCGGCTCGGACACCTCGGCGGCGTACTTCGGTGCGCTGCTCGGCGCCAGCCGCGTGGAAATCTGGACCGACGTGCCGGGCATGTTCAGCGCCAACCCGAAGGACGTGCCGGACGCGCGCCTGCTGACCCGCCTGGACTATTACGAAGCGCAGGAAATCGCCACCACCGGCGCCAAGGTGCTGCACCCGCGCTCGATCAAGCCGTGCCGCGACGCCGGCGTGCCGATGGCCATCCTCGATACCGAGCGCCCGGAACTGCCGGGCACCAGCATCGACGGCAGCGCCGCACCGGTGCCGGGCGTGAAGGCGATCAGCCGCCGCAACGGCATCGTGCTGGTGTCGATGGAAGGCATCGGCATGTGGCAGCAGGTCGGCTTCCTGGCCGATGTGTTCGGCCTGTTCAAGAAGCACGGTCTGTCGGTGGACCTGATCGGTTCGGCCGAAACCAACGTCACCGTGTCGCTGGATCCGTCCGAGAATCTGGTCAACACCGATGTGCTGGCCGCGCTGTCGGCTGACCTGTCGCAGATCTGCAAGGTCAAGGTGATCGTGCCGTGCGCGGCCATCACCCTGGTCGGCCGTGGCATGCGTTCGCTGCTGCACAAGCTGTCGGACGTGTGGGCCACCTTCGGCCGCGAGCGCGTGCACATGATCTCGCAGTCGTCCAACGACCTGAACCTGACCTTCGTCATCGACGAGGCCGATGCCGATGGCCTGCTGCCGATCCTGCATGCCGAGCTGATCGACAGCGGTGCGATGCCGGTGGAAGAAACCGAAGTGTTCGGCCCGCGCTGGCGCGAGATCGCCGGCACCGTGCGCCCGCGCGGCACGCCGTGGTGGCGTGGCCAGCGTGCGCACCTGCTGCAGCTGGCCGACGCCGGCACGCCGCGCTACGTCTACCACCTGCCGACCGTACGTGCCCGCGCCCGTGCGCTGGCCGCGATCAAGCCGATCGACCAGCGTTACTACGCGATCAAGGCCAACAGCCACCCGGCCATCCTGCAGCTGCTGGAAGCCGAAGGCTTCGGCCTGGAATGCGTGTCGCACGGCGAGCTGAAGCACGTGTTCCAGCACCTGCCGGAACTGTCGCCCAAGCGCGTGCTGTTCACCCCCAGCTTCTGCCCACGCGAAGAGTACGAAGCCGGCTTCGCGCTCGGCGTCACCGTCACCGTGGACAACCTGGAAGCGCTGCAGCGCTGGCCGGACTTGTTCCGCAACCGCGAAATCTGGCTGCGCGTGGACCTGGGCCGTGGCGAAGGCCACCATGCCAAGGTCCGCACCGGCGGCAAGGATTCCAAGTTCGGCCTGCCGATGGCGCGCGTGGACGAGTTCGTGCGCACCGCCACCGATCTGGGCACCCGCGTGGTCGGCCTGCACGCGCACCTGGGCAGCGGCGTGGAAACCGCGCAGCACTGGCGCCTGATGTGCGATGAGCTGGCCGGTTTCGCCCGCCGCATCGGCAGCGTGCAGACCATCGACATCGGTGGTGGCCTGCCGATTCCGTACAGCGAGGAAGACGAGCCGTTCGACCTGGACGCTTGGGCCGAGGGCCTGGCCGAGGTCAAGGCGCTGCACCCGGCGTTCCGCCTGGCGATCGAGCCGGGCCGCTACCTGGTGGCCGAATCGGGCGTGCTGCTGACCCATGCCACGCAGGTGGTGGAAAAGGACGGCGTGCGCCGCGTCGGCCTGGATGCCGGCATGAACACGCTGATGCGCCCAGCTCTGTACGACGCCTGGCACGATATCGAGAACCTCAGCCGCCAGGGCGGCTACGCCGAAGCGGCGTTCGATGTGGTCGGCCCGATCTGCGAGTCCAGCGATGTGTTCGGCAAGCGCCGCAAGCTGCCGGTGTCCACGGCGCCGGACGACGTGATGCTGATCGCCGACGCCGGTGCCTACGGCTATGTGATGGCCAACACCTACAACCAGCGGGCGATGCCGCGCGAAGACGTGATCGAGTGATCGCTGCCCTCCGCACCCTGCACCCGCCCACCGACACGTCCTGCGCCTTCGCGCGGGGCGTGCCTGACCGCGCTTGAACTGGATCCACCATGACTGCTTTCGATAAACACCAGGTTTCCCGCTTCCGCTTCGTCCGCTGCGAATTCGCCGCGGATACCGGCGTGGCCAAGCTGGTCTACGCCTTCGACGACGGCCCGGAGATGGTGGAAACCATCACCGTGCCCGGCGCCCCGTTCGTGCTGGACGAGGCGCGCGCGGGCGCGGTGCAGCGTGCGCTGCAGCTGCTGCACCTGATCGCCGGTGTCAGTTACTACAAGGCGGGCGTGCCGGAAACGGTCAGCATCGACAGCTATGCCATCGATGCCGAGACCGCAGCGCTGGTGGAAACGGTCTACCTCAACGGCCTGGGCGAATTCGCCTACCGCAACGGCCTGAACCTGCGCGGGCGTTTCCGCCTGCCGGTGCAGGGCGACGCGGTGCAGGCGCCGGTGCTGGGCCTGCAGCCGCATGCGCTGGTGGCCATCGGCGGCGGCAAGGATTCGCTGGTCAGCATCGAAGCGCTGCGCCGTGCCGGCGTGGACGAGACGGTGACCTGGATCGGCGGTTCGCAGCTGATCCGCGCCTGTGCCGAGCGCACCGGCCTGCCGACCCTGAACCTGGGCCGCGCGCTGGCGCCGGAGCTGTTCGAGCTGAACCGCCAGGGCGCGTGGAACGGGCATATCCCGGTGACCGCGGTGAACTCGGCGATCATGGTGCTGGCCGCGCTGCTGCAGGGCGTGGACCAGGTGGTGTTCTCCAACGAGCGTTCGGCCAGCTACGGCAGCCAGATTCCAGGCACCGGCGAAGTGAACCACCAGTGGTCGAAGGGCTGGGCGTTCGAGCAGGCCTTCGGCAACCACGTGCAGAAGCAGGTGGCCGCCGATCTGCAGTACTACTCGCTGCTGCGCCCGATGTCGGAGCTGGCGGTGGCCCGCCAGTTCGCCAAGAGCGATTTCTACGACGCGCATTTCTCCAGCTGCAACCGCAACTTCCACATCCTTGGCGAGCGCCCGGTGAACCGCTGGTGCGGCGTCTGCCCGAAGTGCCACTTCGTGTTCCTGGCGCTGGCCCCGTTCATGCCCAAGACCCGCCTGGTGCGCATCTTCGGTCGCAACCTGCTGGACGACGCCGGCCAGGCCGGTGGCTTCGATGCGCTGCTGGAATTCCAGGACCACAAGCCGTTCGAGTGCGTGGGCGAAGGCCGCGAATCGCGTGCGGCGATGGCCACGCTGGCGCAGCGCCCGGAATGGAAGGAAGACGTGCTGGTGAAGCGCTTCTGCAACGAGATCCAGCCGCAGCTGGGTGCCGCTGAACTGGAACTGGCGCCGCTGCTGCAGCTGCAGGGCGAGCACCGCATTCCGACCGCGCTGTGGGAACGTGTGCGTGAAGATTTCACAGCTTGAAGGAAAGCGCGTTGCGCTGTGGGGCTGGGGGCGTGAGGGCCGCGCGGCGTTTGCCGTGCTGCGCGCGCGCCTGCCCGCGCTGGCCCTGAGCCTGTTCTGCCCGGCCGCCGAGGTCGAGGCGGCGCGTACCGAAGCGCAGGGTCAGCTGGACGTGCGTGGCGAGCCCACTGCCGAGGCGCTGGCCGCGTTCGACGTGGTCATCAAATCGCCCGGCATCAGCCCCTACCAGCCGATCGCGCTGGCGGCGGCAGGGCAGGGCACGGCCTTCATCGGCGGCACCGCCCTGTGGTTTGCCGAGCACGCGGCTGAAGATGGCATCGTGCACGACACCGTGTGCGTGACCGGCACCAAGGGCAAGAGCACCACCACCGCGCTGGTCGCGCACCTGCTGCGCGCCGCCGGCCACCGCACCGGCCTGGTCGGCAACATCGGCCTGCCGCTGCTGGAAGTGCTGGACCCGCAGCCCGCGCCCGCGTACTGGGCGGTGGAGCTGTCCAGCTACCAGACCGGCGAAGTGGCGCGCAGTGGCGCCCGCCCGCAGGTGGCGGTGGTGCTGAACCTGTTCCCCGAACACCTGGACTGGCACGGCAGCGAGCAGCGCTACATCGAGGACAAGCTGCGGCTGGTGACCGAGGCCGCGCCGCGCATCGCCGTGCTCAACGCCGCCGATCCGCACCTGGCCGCGCTCTCGTTGCCGGACAGCGACGTGGTCTGGTTCAACCAGCCGCAGGGCTGGCACATGCGCGGCGACATCGTGCACCGTGGCGAACAGCCCGTGTTCGATACCCGCAACACGCCGCTGCCGGGCCGCCACAACCGCGGCAACCTGTGCGCCGTGCTGGCGGCGCTGGAAGCGCTGGGCTTGGATGCCGTGGCATTGGCACCGGCGGTGCAGGATTTCCGCCCGCTGCCCAATCGCCTGCAGCGCATCGGCGCGGCCGATGGCCTGACCTACGTCAACGATTCGATCAGCACCACGCCGCACGCCAGCCTGGCCGCGCTGGAATGTTTCGCCGGCCAGCGCATCGCGCTGCTGGTGGGCGGGCACGACCGTGGCCTGGACTGGACCGATTTCATGCAGCACATGGCGCACGACGTGCCGCCGGTGGAGATCGTGACGATGGGCAGCAACGGCCCGCGCATCCACGCGATGCTGCAGCCGCTGGCGGATGCCGGCCGCTTCGGCCTGCACGCGGCCGGCGACCTGCCCGAGGCGATGGCGCTGGCACGCGCTGCGCTGGGTGCGCAGGGCGGGGTGGTGCTGCTGTCGCCGGGCGCGCCGAGTTTCGGTGCCTACCGCGATTACGTGGCCCGCGGCCGCCATTTCGCCGAGCTGGCCGGGTTCGAGCCGGACAGCATCAGCGCGATTCCGGGCCTGGGCATCGGCTGACCCACCGGCCCGGGGTCGGATCCCTTTCCGCAGGAAAGGGCTCTGACCCCAGCGAGTTGCAGGGGGCGAGTTACCATCGGCGCATTCCCGGACGGATTCGAGAAGCCCGATGTGCACCTTCATCACTTTATTCCTGCCCACCACGCTGGCCCACGAAACAGCCGCCGCGATCTTCACCCGCAGTGGCCGTTGCCTGTTCGCGCAGGATTCGCCCAGCCTGCAGGCCGCGGTCGGGCCCGGCTGGCAGCCGTGGCTGAGCGCCGCGCACTGCGATTGCGGCACCGCGCTGGCGTCGGTGCGGGCCAAGCCGGAATGGAAGGGCGATGCCGCGCGCTGGCGGAAGAAGGGCTGGAGCGAAGCGAAGATCGCCCGCGCGCTGGCCGAGCAGTTGGCGCGGCATGCGCAGGATCAGCAGCTGCGTCGCGATGAAGCGCTGGGCGACGCCGGGCAGTGGTTACAGCGCATCGATGCCCTGCTGCAGTCCGGGGCCGCGCGCATTGGCCTGCTGGTACGCGACTACGATGGCGCGGTGGATGCCCGGCAGCCGGCGCCGCCGGAACGTCATTGGTCGCGGGGCCAGTTGGATGCAGCGGATCTGCTGGCGCTCGCGCCGGGCACGTTGCATTGGATCGAGCGCGGGTGAGCCCGGGAAGCCAGCGGGGTCGGATCCCTTTCCGCAGGAAAGGGCTCTGCCCCCCCATCCACGCGTGGCGTGGCTCTACTCGATGAACGCGTAATCACCATCAATCAGCTGCTGCAGGTACGCATCGAAGCTGGGCGCGATGACTGCATAGCTGTCCGGATCATGCAGGTAGCGCACCACCTGGCCGACGGTGCCGCCCGGTGCCGGGTCGAAATCCAGGTAGAGCATCGAGGTGCCGCCGTTGTTCATGCAGTGCGAGAAGCACAGGCGGCGGTCCATCGGCAGATCGGCGTCGATGCCGTCGCCAAGGATCTCCGGCTCGTCGTCCAGCCATTCCTCGTAGATGGACCGGATGCTGTCGTCCCACTGCTGCTGGTCTTCGAAGATCTGCGCGACCGAGCGCAGGTAGTAGGGGTAGCCGCCGTCCTCGACATCCGAACCCAGCATGTAGACCACGACCTCGCCACCGGGATATTCGCGGAAATGCGTGCCATCCACCCGCGACAGCAACGCCAGCAGGCTCTCGGGCACCAGCGGCCACTGCGCGCGTAGGCGCTGCAGATCTTCGGCACTGGCGCCCTGGACATGTGCCCATTGCGCTGCGTCCTCGGCCGGCAGGCGCGGGACAAGGCCAGACAGAAAGCGATCAACAAGGTTCATGTAGAAGGGGACGGAGGGGATTAAGTCGTATCCAACCACACCTGCGTCACGTCGCCAATGCAGAATGCGACCCGGGAGGGTGTTCTGCGACTTAATCCCCTCCGTCCCCTTTTCATTGGAGCAGGCGCATGAACCGATGGCGTTGTGGTGTGGCGATAGTGCTGGGGCTGGCGGCGATGCCGGTCTGGGCGGCGATGAAGACCCAGACGGTGGAATGGAAGCACGAGGGCACGACCTTCAGTGGCGTGCTGGTCTATGACGACGGCGACAACGACAAGCGCCCGGGCCTGGTGATGGTGCCGAACTGGAAGGGCGTGAACGAGTCCGCCATCGAGAAGGCCAAGCAGCTGGCCGGCGATGACTACGTGGTGCTGGTGGCCGATGTGTACGGCAAGGGCGTGCGGCCGAAGACCGATGCCGAGGCCGGCCCGGTGGCGACCAAGCTGCGCAACGACCGGCCGCTGCTGCGTGCGCGTGCGCTGGAAGCGGTGAACGTGCTCAAGGCCCAGGCTGGCAAGGCACCGCTGGATGCCAGCCGGATCGGCGCGGTGGGCTTCTGCTTCGGCGGCACCACGGTGCTGGAGCTGGCCCGCGCCGGTGCGCCGCTGGCCGGTGTGGTCAGCCTGCACGGCGGGCTGGGCTCGCCGCTGCCGGCGCAGGCCGGTGGCAGCCATCCCTCGGTGCTGGTGCTCAACGGCGCCGACGACAAGAGCGTGACCGCCGAGGACATCGGCAGCTTCCAGAAGGAAATGGACGCGGCCAAGGTCGACTGGGAATTCACCAACTACAGCGGCGCGGTGCACTGCTTCGCCGAGCGCGATGCCAACAGCCCGCCGGGCTGCCAGTACAACGAACGGGCGGCCAAGCGCGCGTGGAAGGCGCTGGATGAGTTCTTCGAGGAGCGGTTCCGGTAATCAAAGGCGTGCCGACCAACGGTCGGCACCTACCATCGCATTGGGTGGTTGCCGACCGTTGGTCGGCACACCTTCACCGGTCAATGCGAACGCTGCACCGCGTAACGGGCCAGGCCGCGCAGGGCCGCCACGGCATCGTTGTCGCCCAGGCCGTCGAGCGCGCGTTCGGCGGCTTCGGCGTATTCCTCGGCACGGCGGCGGCTGTAATCCAGGCCGCCGGTGGCGCGGATGGCGGCCAGCACTTCCGGCATGGCCGAGGCGTCGCCGTCCTGCACGATGCTGCGCAGGCGCTCGCGGGTGGCATCGTCCGAATGGGCCATGGCGTGGATCAGCGGCAGGGTCGCCTTGCCTTCGGCCAGGTCGTCGCCCAGGTTCTTGCCCAGTTCCTCGGCGTTGGCCGAGTAATCCAGCACGTCATCGGCAATCTGGAAGGCGTAGCCCAGGTGCATGCCGTAGTCGTACAGGGCCTGCTGGGTCGCTTCGTCCACGCCGCTGGCCAGCGCGCCCAGGCGGGTGCCGGCAGCGAACAGCACGGCGGTCTTGCGCTCGATCACGCGCAGGTAGGCCGCTTCGTCGGTGTCCGGGTTGTGCACGTGCAGCAGCTGCAGCACTTCGCCTTCGGCGATGCGGTTGGTGGTGTCGGCCAGGATCCGCATGACCGGCATGCGGTCCAGTTCCACCATCAGCTGGAAGCTGCGCGAATACAGGAAGTCACCCACCAGCACGCTCGGCGCGTTGCCCCACAGGGCATTGGCGGTGCTGCGGCCGCGCCGCAGGCTGGATTCGTCCACCACGTCGTCGTGCAGCAGGGTCGAGGTGTGGATGAACTCGATGATCGCCGCCAGCTGGTGGTGCTCCGGGCCGGCCTGGCCGACCGCGTGGCCGGCCAGCATGACCAGCATCGGGCGCAGGCGCTTGCCGCCGGCGGAAATGATGTGGTCGGCGATCTGGTTGATCAGTACGACGTCCGAGGACAGCCGGTCCCGGATCAGGGCATCGACGGCGGCCATGTCGGCCGCAGCAAGCGACTGGATCTGGGGCAGGCCCAGGGCGGGACGGGTGTCTTCGGTGATGGTCATGCGATCAGGCTTTCAGGCTCACCGCCAATTATAGGGTCTGGCCGTGAAATCGGGCGGAAACCGGCACGAGTGGTCATTTCGAAGGCCGTTGGCCGGCCTTGCGGCGTGAATACGTATGCAGGCAGCGCCATGCTCCGGAAGCCACCGCTAAGCTTGCGGTTGTTGGTTTTCGGCCCGCTTCCGGTGGGTCCCGCATGCCCGGAGGGGGGCTGTCGATGTCGCACAATCCATGGTGGCGCGGAGCCGTCATCTACCAGATCTACCCGCGCAGCTACCTCGACGCCAGCGGCGACGGGGTGGGCGACCTGCCGGGCATCATCCAGCGCCTGGACCACATCGCGGCGCTGGGCGCCGATGCGATCTGGATCTCGCCGTTCTTCAAGTCGCCGATGGCCGATTTCGGCTATGACATCGCCGATTACCGCGATGTCGACCCGCTGTTCGGCAGCCTGGAGGACTTCGACCGCCTGCTGGCCAAGGCGCATGGCCTGGGCCTGAAGGTGATGATCGACCAGGTGCTCAGCCACACCTCGCTGGAGCATGCCTGGTTCCGCGAGAGCCGCCAGGACCGCACCAACCCCAAGGCCGACTGGTACGTGTGGGCCGACCCGCGCGAGGACGGCACCCCGCCCAACAACTGGCTGTCGCTGTTCGGTGGCGGCGCCTGGCAGTGGGAACCGCGCCGCGAGCAGTACTACCTGCACAACTTCCTGGTCGACCAGCCGGACCTGAACTTCCATAACCTGGACGTGCAGCAGGCCACGCTGGACAACGTGCGGTTCTGGCTGGACCGCGGCGTGGACGGCTTCCGCCTGGACGCCATCAACTTCTGCTTCCACGACGCGCAGCTGCGCGACAACCCGCCCAAGCCGGCGGACAAGCGCGTGGGCCGCGGCTTCAGCCCGGACAACCCGTACGCCTACCAGTACCACTACTACAACAACACCCAGCCGGAAAACCTGCCGTTCCTGGAGCAGCTGCGCGCGCTGCTGGACGAGTACCCGGGGGCGGTTAGCCTGGGCGAGATCTCCTCGGAGGACTCGCTGGCCACCACCGCCGAGTACACCCAGGACGGCCGCCTGCACATGGGCTACAGCTTCGAGCTGCTGGTGGACGACTACAGCGCGGCCTACATCCGCGATACGGTCTCGCGCCTGGAAGCGGTGATGACCGAGGGTTGGCCGTGCTGGGCGGTGTCCAACCATGACGTGGAGCGGGCCGTGAGCCGCTGGGGCGGCCGCCCGTCCGACCCGCGCCTGGCCCGCATGCTGGTGGCGATGCTGTGCAGCCTGCGCGGTTCGGTCTGCCTGTACCAGGGCGAGGAACTGGGCCTGGCCGAGGCCGAGGTGGCCTTCGAGGACCTGCAGGACCCCTACGGCATCACCTTCTGGCCGAACTTCAAGGGCCGCGACGGCTGCCGCACGCCGCTGCCGTGGACCGACGCCCCGCTGGCCGGCTTCACCACCGGCAAGCCCTGGCTGCCGATCCCGGCCGAGCACCGGGCGGCGGCCGTGGCCGTGCAGGATGCCGACCCGGGTTCGGTCCTGGCGGCCTTCCGGGCCTTCCTGGCCTGGCGGCGGACCCAGCCGGCTCTGCAGCACGGCGCCATCCGTTTCCTGGACAGTGCCGAGCCAGTGCTGCTGTTCGAGCGTATGCTTGCAGATGAAACCCTTCTGCTGGCCTTCAACCTGTCGGCCGAGGCGGTCAGCCACCCGCTGCCCGCCGGTACCTGGCAGCAGCTGGACGTGCCGGGCCCGGATGCAGGCACGGTGGAAGGCAATGAACTGCGGCTGCCGCCGCGCGCGGTGTATTGCGCACGACGCAGCTGACCGATTTCTCCGGTGGCGGTACTTGCGGGGACGGGGCCGAAGCGCCCCGTCCCTTTTTTGTGGGTTGGCGAGGGGGGATCGCTTTCCGACTTCTGGAATGGCGCCGGATGGGGCAGGGAGTGGACACTGATGGTCTTCACTGCATGATGGACCTCCGATGAGTTCTTTCATTTCCCTGATGCGCCTGCTGATGCTGGCGGTCGTCCTGTCCGTTGCCTGCCCGGTATTCGCGAATCCGATCGTGATCGTGGGTCCTTCGCTGGAGGACGCCTTCGAGGATTCCGATGTGGTGCCGGGGCTGAAGCAGTTGCTTGGGCCGGAGTACGCGGCGTTCCGGCGCAATTTCGATGAGTCGGCGGTGCCGGTGTCGCTGAAGAGTGGGGACTTGCTGCTGGCCGGATGGCGGCTGGGCTTCGCCGATTCCTACGGAGCTGTGGTGGTCCTGCACCCAGACGGAAGCCTGGACGCGGCTTACTACAATGCGGGCGAGCGTGCTCCGCGTTACTTCTCGAATTCAGCCCAGCCTCACCACCGGGCGCTGCGGGCCTGGGCCAGGCAATATGTTGGCGATACGCCGCAGGTCTTTCCGGACGGTTGGGATTCGCCAGTTGCTGTGGATCTTCCCAGCGAAGAAGACCAGGCGGCCGTGCGCGCCGTTGCCGCTGCGATCTGGTCGCCGACCCTGGCGCAGGGCTGGAACATGAACACCGAGGTGGGCCGCGTCCTTGGTGAGACAACCAAGTACGTCATGGACTGCTCTGCTGCTTTCAGCCTCGTGCCAAAGCCGGTGGGTTGGGTGCCCGGCTGGGCGTATGTCGCAACGACGTCAGTCCAGATCGTCGCCTATGTTACGGGGGCCTCGGCGCATCGGGTCTATCGTACCTGTGTCATCGGCACCGCCAGCCGCCAGCGGCCTTTCATCGAGCTGGCGTCTGCCGAGATCTGAGCGACGGGTGCCGCTTCCATGTGGGAACTGCTGGGCGAGATCGCTTCCCTTGCTCTGAACCATGTTGGTCACGCGCTTGGTCGATTCAGTGGGCGCATCCTGCTGGTGCTGATGCTGGTCATCGCGATCGGCTGCGCGCTGATGGTCTCATGATCTCCTTCTGAGTGAATCCATGCATGGCGTGGATCCACGGAATCCACGCATGGCGTGGATCTACTGGAATCCATGCATGGCGTGGATCTACGGAATCCGCGCATGGCGGGGATCTACGGGAGGACGTTGGCCGTGGTGGGGGCGGACCGTTGATCTGTGCGATGTCGCGCAGAAGATCGACGTCGCCAAGCATGGCGCAGCGTGGCGCGTTGGATGCCGTCGAACGGCCGTGTGCATCCTGCCGATGTGAAGTCCATCGCGGTCCTCGTCAGTCGGCCTCGCATTTGCAACAAGTCCGATGGCCTCGCGGCGGGTCGACAGCAAATACTCGGGCCTCCTCAATCGATGGACAGGAGAACCCGATGAAGTTCACTTCGGTTTTTGCAGCAGCAGCCGTCGCATGCATCGTCTTCGCAGAAACGGCAACGGCGCAGACATCGCCGCCCGACAGCCAGCAGCAGACCTGTCAGACCGCGTGGTATCAGTCTGAGGCTTCCCGCAGCTGTTCGCTCAACTACATGTTTTCGTTCCCGCCGGACTTCTGCAAGGTCAGTGCGGACTGCGTCCGCGCGGACGGCAGCAGGCAGGGGAACGTAGAGCAGACACGGCTGCAGAACGTCCCGTCGCTCCGCAACTGCGACGGTCGCCTGGGCTTCAACTGCTGAGGTCTGGCGCGAGCGATGTCGAACGGGCCAAAAGAAAACCCGCTGCCTGCGCAGCGGGATTCCGGTCCTGCTCCCCTTGTGTGTCGCCGGGCAAGGCCCGGCGCGACCGGTGGGTTTGCGGCCCCCCGGCGGGCCCACCCCAAG
>NZ_JACVTV010000028.1:0-41730 GCF_016624625.1 Stenotrophomonas sp. S41
GGGCGGGCGGGGGGGCGGGGGCGGGGGGGGGGGGGCCCCCCCCCCCCGGCCACTACCCGTCATTCGGCGCGCAGCACCGCCAGCGCGGCCAGCACGGCATCAACCTCGGCTTCCAGCTTGAACAGCTCGCTCTGCAGCTGGTCGCCCTGCTCGGCCTGCTTGATCACGGCAATCAGCTGGCCGGCATCGCGCGGCGAATCGAAGCCTTCGCTCTGGATCAGCAGCGTGCCGTCGCCGGCGGTCAGCTTGAAGTAGAAGCGGCCGTCCTTTTCGCGGTACTGCTTGAACAGCGGTGGTGCCGCGCGGGCGACGCCGGCATCCTCGCTGGCGATGTCGCCGGCGCTGGACAGGTCACGCAGGCCCACGGCATGGCGCAGTTCTTCCAGCAGCGGGGCCGCCAGCTGCTCGCGCAGCTGCTGGCCACGGCGCTTGAGCAGCGCTTCGATCTTCTCCGGCTCGGCCATCAGCGCGTTGTAGCGCTCGCGCAGCGGCGACAGCTCGCCGTCGATGCGCTCGAACAGCTGCTGCTTGGCATCGCCCCAGCTGATGCCGGCGGCGAAGGCCTTGGCGAATTCGGCGGTCTGTTCCGGGGTGGCGAAGGCCTGGTACATCTGGAACAGCGCCGAGCCCTCGGTGTCCTTCGGTTCGCCCGGTGCGCGCGAATCGGTGAGGATCGAGAACACCAGCTTCTTCAGCTCCTCGCGCGGCACGAACAGCGGAATGGTGTTGTGGTAGCTCTTGCTCATCTTGCGGCCGTCCAGGCCCGCCAGGGTCGCCACCTGCTCGTCGATCACCACGTCCGGCAGCGGGAAATACTCCTTGCCGTACACGTGGTTGAAGCGCTGGGCGAAATCGCGCGCCATCTCGATGTGCTGGATCTGGTCGCGGCCCACCGGCACCTGGTTGGCCTTGAAGATGAGGATGTCGGCGGCCATCAGCACCGGGTACATGAACAGGCCGGCGCTGACGCCCGCGTCCTCGTCCACGCCCTCTTCGCGGTTCTTGTCCACCGCCGCCTTGTAGGCGTGGGCACGGTTGAGGATGCCCTTGCTGGCGATGGCGGTGAGGAACCACATCAGCTCGGTGGTCTCGCGGATGTCGCTCTGGCGGTAGAACCACACGTGCTCCGGGTCCAGGCCGCAGGCCAGCCAGCTGGCCGCAATCTCCAGGGTCGCGCGCTGGGTGCGCTGCGGGTCCTGCGATTTGATCAGGCTGTGCAGGTCGGCCAGGAAGAAGAAACTCTCGATGCCCGGGGCGCGGCTGGCGGCGATGGCCGGACGGATGGCGCCAACGTAGTTGCCCAGGTGGGGCGTGCCGGAGGGGGTAATGCCGGTAAGAACTCGGGTCGTCATGACTGCGTAGGGTAACCTTCGATGAACGGGGCCAGTTTACCGTGCCCACGACCAACCCCGTCAGGGCCTGCGGCGCGTTTGTTCACCCAACCCCGCCGGAGACGCCTAATGAAACGCCTGCTGCCCCTGCTGCTGATCCTGCCCCTGGCCGGCTTCCGCCCGGCCCCGCTGCCGCTGCCTGTCTCCGAAAACGGCCCGGTCCGCATGAGCCTGGTTGACCGCGACCGCGGCACCGAACTGCGCAGCTACCCGGCCGACGGTCAGCGTTGGGTGGCCGGCGAGCGCGGCCATCGCTATGCCGTGCGCCTGTACAACGACAGCCCGCGGCGCGTGCTGGTGGTGCTATCGGTGGACGGCATCAATGCCATTTCCGGCGAAGACGCCAATCCCTCGCAGACCGGCTACGTGCTCAACCCCGGCCAGAGCGCGGACATCACCGGCTGGCGCAAGAGCCAGGACGAGGTAGCCCAGTTCGTGTTCAGCAGCCCCGGCGGCAGCTATGCCAGCCGCACCGGGCGGCCGGACAATGTGGGCGTGATCGGCATCGCGGTGTTCAACGAAATGTACCGCTGGCGCCCGCAGCCCCGCCCAGAACCGCGCCTGCGGCAGTTGCCGCCACCGGCGCCCGCGGCCCCGGCGGCCGAAGCGGCCGCTGACAGCAGCGCCAGCCGTGCCGAAGGCCATGCCGCCAAGTCGCAGGCCCCGGCACTGGGCACCGGCCACGGTGATCGCGAGACCTCGCAGGTGCGTGACACCACATTCGAGCGCGCCAGCCGCGGCCCTGCCCAGGTGCAGGAGCTGCGCTACGACAGCGCACGCAACCTGCGCGCACGCGGCATCGTGCTGGATACGCGCTCGCGCCTGCCGCGCGAACCGCAGGCCTTCCCCAACCGCTACGTGCCCGACCCGCCGGCACGCTGAGGCAGACAGCACGACGCCCGCACCATCACGGTACGGGCGCCGGGCTGTGGGGGCGCGCTGTGGGGGAAGCGCGACGGACTTACTTGAAGTCCGGATAATCCTTGCGGACGCTGTCGGAGAACTCGTGCACTTCCTTCTCGGCACGGTCCTTGGCCCAGCCATAGCGTTCCTGCAGACGGCCCGCCAGGTACTCGGCGTTGCCCTCGGCCACATCGAAATCGTCGTTGGTCAGATCGCCCCACTTGGCCTGGGCCTTGCCCTTGAGCTGCGACCACTTGCCGGAAATGATGTCTTTGTTCATTGCTGGAGTCCTCGGTTGCAACGGCGTTCTTACCGTGGCTGCAGCTTGGCGCACTCAGCGTTGAACACCAGTCAACCCGCAATGAAAAGCATGCTCACCTGCTTGAATGATTCACTACCGACGAGCTCGTCTGCGCGAAATGCGAAAAGAAAAAGGCCGGGACAGTGTCCCGGCCTCTTTAATTCGGCACCACCCCGGGCTCAGTTGCCCTTGGCGGCATCCTCAACCGACTGGCCAGCCTTCTGCACATCCTTGCCGGCGCCGGCAACGGTGTTGCAGCCAGCCAGCATGGCCACCGAGAACATCGACAACAGCATCAGGGCAACTACACGCTTCATGGGTTTTCTCCTGGGGTTCGCCACTACATGGTTTTCATCGCGCTTGGCCATTTCCACGGTGGAACGGCCTTGCGTGAAGTGCAATCTGGCGTCTGCCGCGTGCAGCGAGTGTGAACAGGCCCCGAAGCCATTCAGGCGCAGGCCGCCGGACTCAGTCGCGCATCAGCGTGGACTTGCCGAACAGGCTCTCCACCAGGTCCACGGCCAGCTCGGCGGTCGCGTTCTGCGTGTCCAGCAGCGGGTTCAGTTCAACGATGTCCAACGAGCCCATGCGGCCACTGTCGGCGATCATCTCCATCACCAGCTGCGCCTCGCGGTAGTTCACCCCGCCCGGCACCGTGGTGCCCACGCCCGGGGCGATGCTCGGGTCGAGGAAGTCCACGTCGAAGCTGACGTGCAGGTGGGTGTTCCCGTCGATGCCGGCCAGCGCCGCTTCCACGGCGCGCTTCATGCCGTTCTCGTCGATGTAGCGCATGTCGTAGACATCGACCTTGTGGGTCTTGATCAGGCGCTTCTCGTCCGGGTCCACCGAACGGATGCCGATCTGGTGCATCTGCGCCGGGGTGATGGCCGGGCTGCTACCGCCCAGCTGGGTCAGCGCGTCCGGGCCGAGGCCGCACAGGCAGGCCACCGGCATGCCGTGGATGTTGCCCGACGGGGTGACATCGCTGGTGTTGAAATCCGAATGCGCATCCAGCCACAGCACGCGCAGGGTCTTGCCCTGTTCGCGGCACCAGCGGGCGACGGCGGTGATCGAACCGATGCCCAGGCAATGGTCGCCGCCCAGCATGATCGGCATGCGCCCGGCCTGCAGTTCAGCGTAGCTGGCGTCCATCAGCGCGCGGTTCCAGGCCACCACCTCGTCCAGGTGGCGGTAGCCCTGCACGGGCGAGGTCCACGGGTTGCGCGGGCCATCCAGGTTGCCCAGGTCGCGCACATCCACGCCGCGCGCCGCCAGCGCCTCCGGCAGGCCGGCCACGCGCAGGGCTTCCGGGCCAAGCCGCGCACCACGATGGCCCGCGCCCACGTCGGTGGGCACGCCGATCAGGGTGACGGAAATGGGGTGGGCCATGGGTGCCTCCTGCAGACGAAAAAGAAGCACAGTCTAGCCAGAGGGATGTGACACCACTCGCGGCGGTGCAGCAGGAGCATTCAACAGCCAGAGCGCGGCAAGCACTTCCCAGGTTCTCCGGAATCCCCTCTCCTCCCAGCCGCCTTCCCCCGGGACGTGCGATCAGCCCCACAACAGGACCGGATGATGCAGTTTCCTTGACCGCGACAATGGGAGTGCCGAGTATCCGCGGGAAGGCAACGTGGGAAACGGCTGTTCGAACCCAAGGAGAGTGATTTGCAGAGTCTGTACAGCAGGGACGCGCCAAGGATCCCCATGGATTGGGAGGCACATTGAACATCGCCCGCACGTTCGCGCTGTTGGCGCTGGGTGTTCTTTCAGCCTCTTGCACGGAGGCCGATGACGCCCCGGTTGAGTGCACTGCAGGTGGCAATGCAACCTTGAGCCCGGTGGATGCCGATGGCTCTGACGCTATCGTTTTTGGCGAGATTCACGGGAACGTCCAGACGCCGCAATTGTTTTTCGACGCTGTCTGTAAATTCGCATCGAAATCAAGTCCACCCCTTGTAGGCGTGGAGATGCCCGCCTCTTCCATCAAAGCCGTCAGAGACTCAGCCGGACGCGGGAGGCAGGAGGTGTTCAAGGACGTCTTCTGGGCCAGATCGAGGGACGGTCGATCAAGTGCCGCGAACCTGGAACTGATCGAGCGCCTCGTCCGACTGGAGTCGCAGGGATTCATTCGACTTGTTGGGTTCGACAAGCGAGTAACGGGTAGAGAAGATTTTGGCGTAAGCTCGTTGTCAGCATTGGCGTCCGAGGAGCAAGCGACAGGTGGGAAGGGCAAGTGGATTCTGCTCACCGGCCGGGGTCACTCAAGATATGGCAATGACCCGTTGAGCCTGTCGTACGCCCTCGTCCAAAGCGGACGCAGCACCCGCGTTGTGGATCTGACCTTGGCCACTGGAACTACCTGGGCCTGCGTGATGGGCGAATGCAAGGTTCAGCAAACCGGAAGCGGTGAGTGCGAGAGCTCCTCCATGCCGAGGGAACCCGCACCAGGCACTCGTCTACAGGTCAACAATCTCTGCATTGACTCAGCAACTGCATCTGCTCCGGCGGCAGACTCAGCGGCCGCCAGCGGCGAGTAGTCGATGGTGTCGCCTCCCTGCAGGCCCCGGCGCACCACGCCGGGGGCAGGTCGGCGGTCAGCGGCGGCGCACCGGGGTCACGCTCTGCACCTCGCCGTTGTTGCGCAGCATGCACAGGAAGCGCCCATCGGGGTAATCGATGATCAGCTCCTGGTAGTCGCTGCCCACCGGCACCTGGGTCACCAGCGTGCCCTGTGCGCCCTTGCGCGTGTTGCAGGACCCCAGCGCAGTGCCGCCGCTGGGCGCGGTGTACGCAGCGCGCGAGGTATTGCGGAACACCGCGCGGCAGCCGCCGTTCACCCACACCGAATGCCGCGACAGGCCCCAGTTCTGGCCCTGCTCGCAGCGGGTGTGGCTGATCTGGCGGGCGACTTCCACGTTGCCGCGCGTGTCCATCTCGCACGACACCTGGCGCTGGTCGGTGGACTCGCATGTGACTTCGCGCGGCAGCGCCGCACCTTCGTCGTCACTGTCATCGTGGCGGCGGCGGTCATGCCGCTCGCCTGCCACGGGCGCGCCGCCGCCGCTGACCTGGCAGATGCCATTGGCGCCGCCCCGGCCGGTGTAGCTGATCTGCGGCGCACCGTCGTCACCGGTGGTGATCGACAGCGTCACCCCGCTCTGCGCGTCGCGCGCTTCGAAATAGCGGTCGTTGAAGCGCTTCAGCGCCGCCTCGCGCCCCTGCACGTACACCGGGCCGCCCTCGTCGGCGTGCACATCCAGGCCGCCGGGGCAGCTGGCGTTGAAGAAGGGCACGGCGGCCATGGCCGGGACCGCGAAGGCGGAGCACAGCAGTGCAGCAGCAAGGGAAACAGCGTGGCGGCGCATGATCGATTCCCGAAGTGGCCCGGACGGGCGGATGGCCACAGTATGCGACGGCACCGGGATGGCAGTTCGTGAGGAGCGTCATGAAGACGGGGACAGCGCTGCCGAACCTGCAGGGCCGGGGCTATCATCCCGGCTCACCCACGGATGATTGGTTACCTGCCATGGCCGCACCGGACTTCGAACGTGCCCAGCAGTCGCTGCTGGAACTGCAGCAACGCATCCACGCCTTCAGCCTGGAGACGGCCGACGAGTACGACCTGGACATCGCCGACCCCGCCGGGCCGCTGTGGTCGGCACTGCAGACACGCCTGACGGTGGCCCCGTTGTACGGCGGCCTGCACGTGGAATTTTTCGGCAACCCGTGGGATGCGCCGTTCGAATGGACGCTGGCCTGCCTGTCCGATCCAGCCGTAGCTGCGGCGGTCATGTCGCTGTGCTTCACCGGCGGGGATGAGGGCGCCAACGGCACCCGCGAATGGGAGTTCACTGCCCTGCTGGACAGCAACGTGCAGTTCCCGCGCCTGCGTTCGCTGGTGGTCACGCCCACCGCGCCGGAGCACCACAATGCCTCGCTGATCCAGCGCGCGGGCTCGATCATGGAAGAGGCTGGCGAGATCGCCCGCTTCGCCAGCCGTGCGCCGTGCCTGACCGAACTCGTGGTGCCCAACGCGCCCGATGCCAGCTTCTTCGATGTGCCGCTGCCGCATCTGAACATCCTGCAGATCGGCCCGGGTAGTGACACCCAGCACTTCATCGAACACCTGGCGGCGTCGCGCAACCTGCCGGCGCTCGGCCTGCTGGATTTCAGCGAGTCCACCGAACTGCAGTTCACCTGGGCCGATGTGCGTGAGGCCGATGCGGTGACGCCGTTCGCCGCCTACGAGCGCCTGTTCGCCAGTGACGCGTTCGCACCGGTGCACAGCTTCCGTCTGCGTAACAGCGCGCTGTCGCCGGCGCAGTTGCAGGCGCTGCAGGCGATGCGGCCGGGCCTGCAGTTCATGGTCATCCAGGCGGGCATGGGCGGTTACGTCAGCCATCTCGCGCGGAACGTGTTCCCGTGGCGACATCTGGTGCCGGGCGATAGCGGGCAGCGCTGAGGCGCGCTTGGTGCTGCGCGGATTGTGTGCAAGGTACGGCACGGCGGCTAAGGCTGCTTTGCAGTGCAGATGCCGATTGGCCTGCAGCGTGGTGGTGTAGTCGCTTGCGCCAGCGCATTGCGATCACGCCCGCGCGAATTGTCGTTTCTGCCTAGAAGACGAGCGAAACAAGCCAATCGCGATAATTCATTCTTCCTTTCGGGAACGGCGAATTCATCAGAACAATTGATTGGTGCGTCACGGCTTGGCGTGCCCAAGATGAATTGCTGCCTGCATCGGGTAGCCGGGACTTCCAAGCCCGTGTAGCTGGTGTTGTTTACGCTTGTCAGCCGGCGTCGTTCCCGTGTGGGCGACGTCGGCTGGCAATCCGTCTGCTGCGTTATGGCAGGCGGTGCGTGGGGGCCCTGTGCCCGCCGGCTCACCAACTCCCGGTCTTGGAAGCCACGCATCGCCTGCCACCCTTCCCGGTGGCACCTCCGTTCCTGCCGAGGATGCCCGCATGTCCAAATCCCGCCACCCGTACCTGGCCGCCACGCTCGGCGACGCCATCACCCGCCTGCCGCCCGAACTGGCCCAGCCGCTGGAAGCCGCCTTCGCTGCCGCGAACGAAGCGCCCTCCCCCATCACCCTGCGCAGCTGCCTGCAGCAGATTGCGGCCGGCGATACGGCCAACGGACAGCCATGGCCTGGCCCGGTCCGCACACCCGGCGAGGCCGTCGCCAACGCGCGCCGGGATCGCGCAGCCACCGGCCTGGTGTCGCTGCTGGAGCTTTACCACGCGACCGAACGCGTGCGCGTGGATGGCGAGGAGAAAGACGATATCGGCGACGGCTCGCGTGAGGGACTGATGCTGGCCTGCCGGGGCCTGGCCGAGTACGTGGCGCTGCAGTCGCGGGCTGGGTGAGCCACACGCTCTGCGTTGTCCGGATGTCAGACTGCCGCGCCTGCTGAAAAACATCAGCACCGCACGCTACAGCGCAATTGCGCAGCATGTGATGACAGGCGTTGAACGCACCATCCAGGCAAACCCGCGACTTTCGCTTGCGAGCAGCAAGGAAGGTCACGATGTTGAGTTCCTCCTTGTCAGCGCACCCTCGGAGGGGCAGCCTGGCGCCTCTGCGGCGGCTCCTTTCCGGCCGTTATTCGTGTTGACAGACAGGAACGGAAAATTCCTGTCCACTGACACACTCAGGTACCCGTAAGGGCCGCCAGACGGAAGTAAAGCTGAAATTTCGGATGCCTCAGGCAAAAAGAAGCTCGCAATGATCTTAATGTGGCCATTGGCTGGTTGATATGAGTTTGGATTTATTTCAAATAGCTGAAAGCCCCAGCCAACAGCACTCTAGATTCGAAATATTTCCTCAGCCATGTTGTCGAGCTTCTCCTTGACCGCTCTCCAGCTTGGCATGTGTCGATCAAGTGTTCGGTAGAAATTTGGACTGTGATTGTGGTGAAGGAGGTGGCACAACTCGTGGAGAAGTACGTAGTCGATGCACTCACGTGGAGCCTTCACCAGCAACGGGTTCAGTGTGATACGGCCCAAGGGTGAGCAACTACCCCATTGCACAGTCATGAACTGCAGGCGTGTTGATGGAAGCTGCTTGACCCACCGGAGGGGAGCTGAAACTACCGCAAGCCGGTCAGCAAACACCTCCCGCGCTCGCTGGCGATACCAGGCATCCAACGTTCTTCTGATCGTGGCTGGTGCTTGCTCTGGTGTCGTCACGGAGATGAAAGCACCCCGCATCCTAGCCTGGGTCTTTGAGCTTGCGTCGACAACAACCTTCAGGCGATAACGCCGGCCCAAGTAGTGCAGTGATTCACCACTTACGTACTCTCTAGGCAGCACATGGGCTAGTCGCGCCTTGGCAGCACTGACATGCTGGCTGATCCAACGCGCACGTTTTTTAACCGCAGCCAAAACCTCTGCCAGTGGTGCCGTATCGGGAGCATCCACCAGCACGCGTGCGTCCGGTTCTACATGAATGGCAACGTGCGTCTCAGCGCGCGACTGCTGGCGGCGCAGACTGAAGACAATGACCTCATCACCATAGGCGATGCGATGCTGCGAGACACGTCCTATGGCTTGCATGCTCAAGACTTGCTCAATCCGACACGCGTGATCTGGATGACTTGCTCGACCACTAGCTTTGCGTTATCCAAACCCAACGTGCCGAACAACAGAGGAAGCAGACCCTTGCGAATGGCCGCCTCAAGGTTCTGTGGGTTGAGCGAGTTCTCGGCCACTGCGTCGCGCACCACGGTGTCCATGGCAATTGCTTGTTGCACCAGCTTGTCCGTCGCATCAGCACTCAGGGCGGCGAAGACCTCTTCCCCCACCACCAGACGCATGGCTCCAAAGTAGGCCTTGGCATGTGACTTGTCTGCCAATGCATCTGGCATGTTCGGGGTGGCACGGGCGTCCAGCTTTTCCTCGAAGGACTTGAACATAGCGTACTGCTTCAACGGATGGTCGAACATGGCCTCCGCTTCAGCGATAGCCTGACGCAGCAGTTCGCCAAACACCTTCTGCGCATAGGGGTCGGCCGCCAGTTCCTGCTCGATGGTCTTCCGCAGCCGGGTGCGGATCATGTCCGTCTCGTTGCGCGTCTTCTCTTCCGACCAGTCCTTCGGGTCTTCTGCTTGCCCCAACTGATGCACCAGATAGACGCCTTCAGGTTCGCGCACTTCTGTCCCGATGACCTGCTTGTCCACCAGCTTGCGGATCTGTTCCTCGTAGACGCTGTAGTCTACCGTCTCCATGGCATCGCGCCGGGCGGTCTGGCGCAACTCGGCAAAGAAACGAAGGTCTGCCTTGTAGCGAGCGATCTGTGCTTCAGAAAAGCTCTTGTCCTCAAAGAAGCTGCGGGATGAAAGCGCCGTCTGCAAGCACAGGCCGAAAGCGGTCAGTGCCTCGTAGAAATCGTCTCGCAGCCTCTGCCGCTCGTCATACTCCTCGCCGTCACTGCCTTTCACGAACTTCGGTGCGAGCACTTGCCGGTACTGCTCGCTGTCGAGCTTGTTGGTCACAGACTTGAAGAACGACCACACGTTATCGTGCAAAGCAGGCAGGCGCTTGTACTCCGTGCTGAACTGGTGGTACAGGCCCTCCAAGTCGCTGATATCAAAGCCACCTTGCGTGCGAGCTTCCAAGTCCTGGTAGGAGCGGATGGCAGTGTCGAGTTCCTTCAGGATCCCTCGATAGTCCACCAATACGCCGTAACGCTTGGCGTCATGCAGGCGGTTGACGCGGGCTACGGCCTGAATCAGGTTGTGTCCTTTCAAGGGCTTATCGATGTACAGCACCGTGTTGCGGGGCTCATCAAAGCCCGTCAGCAGCTTGTCTACAACGATCAGCAAGTCAGGGGCACCGTCCGTACCAAAGTCACTGACCACGTGCTTCTCATAGGTCTCGGCATCGTTGCCGCAGGTGGCCATGGCTTGCTTCCACCACTTTTGCACCTCGGGCAGCGTGTCCTCGTCCACATCGGAATTGCCTTCACGCGTGTCCGGGGCCGAGATCACCACCGCACTGGTCACCAAGCCGGTGTCGTCCAGCGCCTTCTTGTACCGAATGGCATCGAGCTTGCTGTCGGTGGCAACCTGTCCCTTCAGGCCGAGAGCCAGCTTCTTGATGTTCTCGTTGAAGTGGGTGGCGATGTCCCAGGCGATCAACTCAATGCGGTTGGCTGCACCGTAGATGGCGCCCTTCTTGGCGAACTTCTTTTTCAGGTCGGTGCGCTGGGCATCGCTGAGGTTGCTGGTGATCTTCTCGAACCAGCGGTTCACCGCCTCTTCGTTGATGTCCAACTCGGGGACACGCTCTTCATACAGCAGCGGGGCCACGGTTTCGTCCTCCACCGCGCGCTGCATGGTGTACGCGTGCACGATGGGTCCGAACTTGTTGGCTGTCTTCTCGCCCTTGAGCAAAGGCGTGCCAGTGAAGGCGATGTAGGCGGCCTTGGGCAGCGCCTTCTTCATGCGCTCATGCGTCTCACCGCCATGGCTGCGGTGACCTTCATCTACCAGCACGATCATGTCGGCCGAGTCGTTGCGGCATTCCGGCAGCTTGGATGCCGTATTGAACTTGTGCACCAGCGTGAACGTGATGCGCTCGGTGCCTTTGCCGATGCGCTGGGCCAGGTCACGACCAGACAGCGTGCGACTCTTCTCGCCATCCTTCTGCGTGGCGGTGCTGGAGCCAAAGGCGCCACCGGTCATGAAGTTGCGGGCGAGCTGGGTTTCCAGGTCAATGCGGTCGGTCACCACCACCACACGGCATTCCTTCAAGGCATCCACCAGTAGCAGCGCTTTGGTCAGGAACACCATGGTGAAGCTCTTGCCCGAGCCTGTGGTGTGCCACACCACGCCACCCTCGCGGCCACCACCTTGCGATTCGGGCTTCATCTGGCTGATACGCTCCAGCAGCGCACGGATGCCGAAAAACTGCTGGTAGCGAGCCACGATCTTGCCAACCTTGCGGTCGAACAGCACATAGCTACGCAGGAATTCAAGCAGCCGTGCCGGGGTCAACAAGCTCACCAGCAAGCGGTCCTGCTGGGTAGCCTGCATGGGAGCGCTCCACAGCGTGTCGAAGTACGCGGCCAGCGCGGCAGGCTTGCCGTCGAACAGCGCAGCGCGCACTTCCGGCTTGAGTGCCTTGTTTTTGAGCGCCTGCACGTGGGCTTCGTCGAACTCTTCCTCCCGCCACTTTGCCCAGAACTTGGCCGCCGTGTGCGTGGTGCCGTAGCGCCCCTCGGTCTGGCTGATGGACAGCAGCAGTTGCGCATAAGCAAACAGGCTGGGAATCTCGTCTGGCCGCTGGTTGCGCAGGTGTTGGCTGATGCCCTCCGTCACCATCGCCTTGGCGGGGTGGCTGCCACCGCCCGACTCCGGCCGCTTGGCCTCGACCACCACCAGCGGGATGCCGTTCACATACGCCACTACATCGGGCGTGCGGTGGTGTGTGCCTTGTGCTGCCAGCACTTCCAGCTCTTCGGTCACATCCCAGCGGTTGGCATTTGCGTCAGCCCAGTCGATCACTGCGATGGTGGGCTGATGCTTTTTGCCATCGGGCATGAACTCCGTCACCGTGATGCCCAGCGCCAGCTTGCCGTACAGGCGTTCATTGGCAGGCATCAGTCCTTCGGCCAGGCTGAGTGCCGATAGCTCACGCACGATCTGGTCAATACCGCTGGGCGAAAGCGGGTACCACTCGCCCTTGTATTCGTAGCGCCGGGTCTGCAGCACCTCGATCAGACGGGGCTTGAGCAGCACCTCGCGCGTGCTGCCGCGCAGGGTCAGCGCCTGGGCTGTGGTCAGAAAGTTCCAGCCCAGGCTGCACAGCAGGTGCAGCGCGGGCAAGTGGGCGCTGTACTGCTCACGGGAGTTTGGCGTGCTATTCATGCCTGGACCTCTGTTTCGGTGTCCGGCAATTTGACGCGGCGCCTGCCGGTCAGGAGCTGGGACATGAGGGCAGATTTTTCTTGGCGCAATGCCTGTACTTGAGCCTGCAGCCGTGCCTCCTCTGACCTGGCGACGTTGATGACCTCAGAAATTCGCCGCTGTTCTGGCGCGGTCGGAATGTGGAGCTTCAGTTTGAAGAAATCGGTCACGCTCACGTTCAGCAGCCCATGATTTCGCGCACCTTCTTGAGCAATGCCTTCAATCTCCTGATTCAGCAGGCCTGCTTCAAAGTAGTGACGGAAGAAGTCGAAATCGGCGTCCACGTCCTCGCGCAATTTGAAGCACAGGTAGAGGCTTGAAACTACACCCGCGTCATAGGCCATCAGCGGCTTGATTGCCCCCATCGGGTAACCTGACGAGTAGCTCTTGTTGTAGGCGAAGTCATACCGATGCAGCAACGTATAGCCGCCGAGGTTGGCACTGGCAATGGACTTGTTGAAATAGTCGCGTTGACTGATGAGCCCATGCTCCCCTGAGATCGTCAACACATTGGTGTTCTGCGCACTGTTCTTGCGCGTAACTCGCTCAAAAACAGTATTGAGATCCACGAAACGCCACTTATCCGAGAATTCGGCAAAACGGCGGTGGCCTGACAACATAGACGCCATCAGATCACGCGTGCACCGCTGACTATTCGCCAGCAGACGCTCCGCAGTAGCAATGGCCTGATCCCAGCTGGAGAGGATTTGGGCGATGCGGCGTTGCTCCGCGGGGTTGATTGGGCAAGGAAATTCAAACTCTCGAATGTCATTCGGACTAATATGAGGAACCGCCGTCTGGGTTTTCTGGCCCCTCAGATGTTCGATAAAGCGGTGTGTCTGTAGAACTTGCGCCAGGTAGCCTTGATCAAAGTTTTTCTTCGCGCGAAGTCTGGCCACTCGCTGAACCAATAGCGAGGGCAAGTCCTGTTGTCGAACTACACTGCATTTGAGCCCTGCATTCACAATTGGACGGTCCATTGCAAGGACGATGTCACCCGCTTGCATTTCATAACGTTGGAGTGCGTCGGCGTAGGGAGTCGCCCAGTGCTTAGCATCGTCCCAGCGCAGCGAACCTTGAATGATGTTGTCGCCGCGAAGCAGCCTTATCGCGGACTCCCGAGCTTCCACATAGTCTTCACTGCGGAACGCATTGCCGGTTAGCAGATCTGCGTAGTCTTCGACTGCTTGCTTCTTCCATTCCTTAGGCAGCATCGCTCTCCCCCTTCTTCTTTTTCAGCCGCTTTGCGACTTGTTCCAATTCGTTCAAGGTATCTACGTCGGCCGATACCGGACCAAGCACGCGTACGGCATACGCCTCGCCCTCAACCTCCAATGCCCCACGCCGCTGCGCAGCAAACTGCTCGTACTCGTTCTGTGCATGGGCTACCGCCTGCTTGTGGGACACCTCGCCGGCGCCCACCAGCACTTGCCGGTCATTGAAGCTGAGGAAGGCGTCGAGCTTCTCGGTCCAATCCTTCAGGAAGACTTCCTTGCGGCGCGTGGCCTGGTCTTCGGCAAAGTCCAGCCACATGGTCACGATGCGGTTCAGCTCGGTGATCTCCTGCTCGGTCTGGTAGTTCTTGGCTACGCCCACGTCGGCCTTCTGCACTTGGCCCGTGCGGGTGGTGGTCAGGCCCATGTTCGGCTGGGTGTGGTCGGCGCGCGTGCGGATGATCTCGGCGGCGGTCTGGCCCGACACGGCGTAGTGCAGCTTGTTCTGGATGATGCGGAAAAAGGCGGTGGTCTCGGGCAGCGTGGGGGCGTAATCAGCCGCCAGGGCAAAGATTTCGCGCACCCGCAGGTACATCCGGCGCTCGCTGGCGCGGATGTCGCGGATGCGCTCCAGCAGCTCGCCAAAGCGGTCGGGCAGCACTGAATCGCCCACTGGCGGGTTTTTCAGCCGCACGTCGTCGAGCACGAACCCCTTGAGGAGGTACTCGCTCAGGTTGGCCGTGGCCCACTGGCGGAACTGGGTGCCGCGTGCCGAGCGCGCCCGGTAGCCCACGGCCAGGATGATGTCGAGACTGTAGAAGCGGACGTTGCGGCGAACCAGCCGCCCCCCCTCCTGGCGAACTTGTAAGCCGGACTTACAAGTTGCCTCGGGGTCGACCTCACCCTCCGCGTAAATGGCTTTCACATGCTGGGTAACGTTCTGCGGCGTGGTCTGGAACAGCGTGGCGATTTCGGCCTGGCTGAGCCACAGCGAGTCGCCCTCGGCCCTCATTTCCACGCGGGTGAGGCCGTCGTCTGTGGTGTAGAGAACAAATTCGCCTTGGCTTTCGACGTTGGCCGATGCAGCCATCGCCTTGGTCGGCTTGCTGGGTCTTGACGCTTTACTCATAGCCCAGCTCCTTCAAGTAGACGGCCATCTGAGCTTCCAGGCTGGCCAGCTCGGCTTTGAGCTGTTCGCGCTCCTTGCGCACGGCCATCAGGTCGATCTCGGCTTCTTCCTCAAAGGTGTCCACATAGCGCGGGATGTTGAGGTTGAAGTCGTTCTCGGCAATTTCGGCTGGCGAGGCGAGGTAGGCGTACTTGTCCACGCTTTGCCGTGTGGCGGCGGTATCCAGGATGCGCTGCAGGTCAGCTTCGCGCAGCAGGTTCTGGTTCTTTCCGGCCTCGAAGTCGCGGCTGGCGTCGATGAACAGCACCCTGTCGTCGGCCTTGTTCTTGCGGAACACCAGCACAGCGGCGGGGATACCGGTGCCATAGAACAGTTTTTCCGGCAGGCCGATCACCACGTCGAGCAGATTTTCTTCGATCATCTTCTGGCGAATGCGGCCCTCAGCAGCGCCTCGGAACAGCACGCCATGGGGTACGACTACCGCCATCCGCCCGGTGCCAGGCTTCATGGTCTCGATCATGTGCAGGATGAAGGCGTAGTCGCCCTTCGTACGTGGCGGCACGCCCCGCCGGAAGCGGCTGAACTTGTCGGCATCGGCCCCCTCGAAGCCCCACTTTTCCAGGCTGAACGGAGGATTGGCCACAACGATGTCGAAGTGTTTGAGACTTGCGGCACCGTCGAGCAGCTTGGGGTTGCGGATGGTGTCGCCCCACTCGATACGGTGGTTGTCCTCGCCATGCAGGAACATGTTCATCTTGGCCAGCGCCCAGGTACTGCCGATGGCTTCCTGCCCATAGAGCGCGTACTTGCGTGAACCAGTGTTCTCACGAATCAGGCGACCGCACTTCATCAACAGCGACCCTGAGCCGCAGGTGGGGTCACAGATTTCGTCACCCTCTTGCGGCGCCATCAAGCGCGCCATCAGTGCGGAGACTTCGGGCGGGGTATAGAACTCTCCCGCCTTTTTACCGCTGGTGGAGGCAAAGTTCTTGATGAGGAATTCGTAGGCGTTACCGATCACATCGAGCTGGCCTACACGGCTGGGGCGCAGATCCAGCTCGGGCTTGGCAAAGTCTTCCAGCAGGTGGCGCAGGATGTCGTTCTTCTGCTGCTCGTCGCCCAGCTTGTTTGAATTGAAGCTGATGTCCTGGAACACATCGCGCAGCTTGGTGATGTTGGCTTCTTCGATGGCGTGCAGTGCCTTGTCGATGCGTTCTCCGTTGCCAGGGCTGTGCCGCAGGGCGTGCAGGGCATAGAAGCTGGCACTGGCGGGCAGCACGAAACGCTCGTTCTTGAGCATTTCCTCGATCAACTCGGGGTGGTCACCGTACTGCTTCTTGTAGGCGTCGTAGTGGTCTTGCCAGACATCCGACACGTACTTGAGGAACAGCATGGTCAGGACGAAGTCCTTGTAGATGCTCGGGTCCACGGTGCCGCGGAAGGTGTCGCAGGCGGCCCAGACAGCGGAGTTGATGTCTTCCTGACTGACAGAGGCGATTTCGGTGGTTGTGCTGTTCATGATGTTTGAGCTCCTGCGTTGTTCAGTGACCGGCCTGTGCGGCATGCACAAGACTCTCTGCGAGCGCTTGAAGTTGCTGCTCGCGGTTATGAATGAGTTGATTGAGCACGTGGCGCTCCTGACGGGTAAGGTCAGCCAGGGCAACGATGCGTTGCTGATCCACCAGCGACGGCACGAACAGCGTGAGCGATTCCAGTACGGGGCGCCGGATGCTCAGCTGGCTGCTGCCTTCAGCGGCTTGCTGAAGCTGACGCTGAAATGGCGGTTGGTTTATTTGCCACGCCAGGAAAGCAGGCAGCAATAGACCTTGGGAGGCCACTCGGAGCAAAAAGAAGTGAGGGCTGCACACAGCAGGGCTCGGCGGCTCATCAATGCATACGGCATAGAACCGAGCACCTTTAGCGACGAACAATATGTCCCCTGCCGTGAGCCAGTCAGGTGGTTTGCGGCCTGCAAGCGTGGTGCGCGTAACGTCAGACCATTTGACGCCATGGTCAAGGTCAACATCCCTCATCTGCACCGCCAGAACTTCACCATCCTCCGACTCCTCAATGGAGCCGCGAAAAGGGTAGCCGGCCTGAATGGAGATCAACCCCTCAACCTTCAAAATTTCTGCATCAATCTTCATGCTGCACATCTTACAGTGGCGAAAAACGCCAATGCGAGTCTTTTTTTGCATCATTTCAATTGATGCAGCTCAAATTCCATCCCTTCAGCAACTAGTGAGTCGAGGGTAGCTGCTGGGGGCAGGCGCGCTTTACGCGGAGCTGGGTAGCTGTGGGCTGCTTTTCACGCAATCGGTCCAGGTAATCAGCCTGTGCCTGCATCATCTTCCGATGCTCCGGCAGGTGCTCTGCAAGGTTGTATGCCGCTTTGATGAGATTCCTCTCGGAGTGTGCCAACTGCCATTCGATGGCATCTGAGGTCCAGCCCATCTCATGCAACAAGGCATACGGCGTCGTGTACTGCCCGTATAGCCATCGATAGCTCTCAGCAGCTCACCGACCTTGGCAGGCTCCGTGATCGACGCGTAGCTCCAATTCTTGGCGGTCTTCAAAGCACCCCTTAGTCGGCAGTGCAGATGCCATCATTCGGGGCGTCGACCCAACCAAGGGTAGGCGCAGGTTTCCAGCAGCCGCTTGGCCTTGGTCCAAGTATTGACTGCTAGGTCCCTCCGCCTCTCCAAATGTCTGCCAGTCGAAATCGCCTTTGCACCCCGAGTTGTACCCCCGGTTGGCATGAATAGCGCTGGACTCCGATGTACGTCTAGGCACAAAAAAACCCGCATCTCTGCGGGCTTAGTATGAATTCTGGATTTGCTTGGACGCGATGGGCTCAGGCGATGGTGCCGCTTATCCGAATCGAACGGATGACCTACTGTTTACAAGACAGTTGCTCTACCAACTGAGCTAAAGCGGCATGGGTGCTTCACCGGCGGCAGCGCCGCGGTGGGGCGATTCTAGCGCAGTCGCGTGCATTCCAGCGACCGCTGCTGCGCGGCACCGCTGCGCTGCTGCGCCTGCGCCGGTTCGCTGCCGGCGGCCAGCTGCCCTTCCAGCCACCACTGGCCAGCGTCACCACTGGCCACCAGGCGCGGCTGGAAACCGGCCGCCTGCACGGCGGCGATGCGGCGCTCGGCGCCTTCGCGGTTGCGGTACTGGCCCAGGGCGATGGCGTTGCTCTCTTCGCCCTGGCTGATGATGTAGTAATCGCTGAGGCCGGCAGCGACGATGCGCTTGACCATGGCCTGGGCGTCTTCGCGGCTGGCAGCGGCCGGCAGCAGCACGCGGTAGCGGGTGCTGCCGCTGGCGGCGGGCTGTTCGCGCAGGCGCGCCGGGGCCAGCAGCTTGCCGGCACGGCCCTGTGCGGCGACGGCCGCGGCACGGTCGGCGAACGGCCCGAGGGCGACGCAGCGCGGCGGCGCGGCAGGCTTCTCCACAGCGGGCGTCTCGACCACGGGCTTCTGCACAACGGGCTCGGCCGGCTTGGCGGCCGCGGCCACGGCAGGCGCGGTCTCCGCGGTCGGGGCGGCGTCGACTGGCGGCGCGGCTGCCGGTGCCTCGGTGGCGGCCACGGCAGCGCTGGGCGCAGCCTCGCGCTCCTGCAGTGCCTCGGTCGGCGCGGCGGTGGCGGCGGTCTGCGCCACGGCAGCGGCATCGGTGCCGCCCGGCAGCCAGCGCAGTTCGGCCACGCCGGTGGCGGGCTGGGGCGGCGTGGCCGGCGCGGGTTCACTGCGCAGCAGCCACCAGCTGGCGACGCCTACGTTGAGGATGGCCAGGACGACGATCAGGGCACGGGTCAGCATGCTGCCGATACTAGCCTGCGGGCTGGTGCACCGCCCAGCGGGCGAGGCCGTCCAGCACCAGCGACGGGTGGTAATCGGCGCCGTCCAGTAGCGGCATCAGCGCCGGTGCGCCGCCGCCGTGTACCAGCAGCGAGGGTGCCACGCCCAGCAGCGCTTGCGCCTGGCGCGCACTGCGTTCGACCAGGGCCACGGCAGCGCCATCACAGCCGGAGGCCAGCGCGTCGGCGGTGTCGTTGGCGAATTCGCTGTAGTCGCCGCCACTGGCCGGCAGCTGCACCGCACGCGCATGCAGCGCTTCGCGCATGGTGGTGGGCGAGGCAGAAATGCGGCCACCGTGATGCTGGCCGTCGGCGTCCAGCAGATCGATGGTCAGCGCGGTACCCACGCCCACCACCAGCACCGGGCGCCGCGCGGTAGCCGCGGCCAGCAGTGCAAGGAAACGATCGACGCCGAATTTTTCCGGCTTGGCATAGGCAATGCGCACGCCTGCGCATTCGGCACTGGTGCGCACCACGCGTACATCGCCGAAGCGGGCCTGCAGCTGCTGCAGCATGGCGGTGGTCAGCGACGGGGCGGCCACGCTGGCCACGAAGGCGGTGCCGCCGGTGGGCAGGCTGTGCGGCGGCTGCGCGGCCATGCCTTCGGCGCCATGCGCCCAGGCCTGTACATCACCGGCACGGTCACCCTGCAACGGCGCGAACTTGAAGCGCGAATTGCCGAGGTCGAACAACCAATCGCTCATGCCTTCCTCACGCTCACTTCGCCGGCATGCAGCAGGCGCTCGTGGCCATCGATGCGTACGCGCAGGGCGCCGTCATCGGCCAGACCCAGGGCGGTGCCGTGCTGCCACTGGCCTTCCAGCTCGACGCGCACCTCGCGGCCGGCCAGCATGTCGAAGGCGGCATAGCGCGGCAGGAACGGGGCCAGGCCCTCGCGGTCGAACACGTCCAGCGCCGGCAGCAGGCGCGCCAGCACGGCGGCCACCACCACGTTGCGGTCCACGTGGCTGCCGGCCAGGGTGTCCAGGTCGACCCAGGGCTGGGTGATCTGCTCGGCGAAGGCCGGCGGCATGTGCACGTTGATGCCGATGCCGATGACCGCGCGCGCCGGGCCGGCGTATTCGCCGCCGCCCTCGGCCAGCAGGCCGACCAGCTTGCGGCCGTCCACCAGCACGTCGTTGGGCCACTTCAGCTGCGCCTGGGTGTAGCCGAGGTCGTGCAGCGCCTCAGCCACGGCGACGCCGGCCACCAGGCTGAGGCCGGCCAGGCGGCCCAGGCCACCGGAGAACAGGCGCAGTACTGACAGGTAAACGTGGGCGGCCAGCGGCGAGGCCCAGCTGCGGCCACGACGGCCACGGCCGCCGGTCTGGCGCTCGGCCAGCAGGACGCAAACGCCGCGCTCCGGCGCGCTGCACCGCAACAATTCGGCATTGGTGGAATCCACCGTCCAGGGCACCTGCAGGTCATGCAGCAGGGCCACGGCGTCGTCGGGCAGGTGCGCGCGGATGGCCGCCGGGTCCAGCAGCTCCAGAGGCCGGCTCAGTCCGTAGCCCTCGCCTGCACGGCCTTCGATGTCCACACCGGCAGCTCTAAGTCCTTGAATACGCTTCCAAATGGCCGCCCGGGTCTGGCCCAGCTCACGGGCCAGGGCGTCGCCGGACAGGCGACCGGCAGCGAGTTTGGCCAGCAATTGGCGATCGTCCACGGCAGCTTCCACAAGGTCAGACAGGAATTATGCGGGAAAGCCGCCAGCGGCGCCCGCGGGGTGCCGGCGGCGGGGCTTCCAATCCGGGGCCGGGTTCGGGCTAGAATCGGGAACTCACCCTCCCTTAACCTGGATGTCGTCAATGCGCCACTATGCCCATTGCCTGATCCTGCTGGCGATGCCCTTCGCGGCCTCGGCAACAGCATCGCTGGACGACAGCCGTGGGGCCTGTGTGTACTCCACCCCGGATGCCGCTTCGCAGCGTGCTTCGACCGCCACCGCTTCGGCCACCGCGGCCAAGCCGGCGCCGGTGCGCCCAGCGGCGAGCAGCGCGAGCAGCGCGACCAGCAGCGGTGGCGGCGGCAGCGATGACGATGTGCTGCAGCGCATCCGCGCGCCGAAGTGGCACAGCTACCTGCCGGGTATGTTCCGCTGATCAAGTCGTTGCTGCAGTGGCTGCGGCCTGCGCCGCGGCCGATCGAAGATGCAGTGTGGAATGAAGCCTGCGGCCGCGCCGCCTGGCTGCGGGGCCTGGACGATGCGCGCCGCGCGCGCCTGCGCGTGCTGGCCACCCGCTTCCTGCATGAGAAGACCATCACCCCGATTGGCGACCTGCAGCTGCAGGTGGCCGACGGCGTGCTGCTGGCCGCGCTGTGCTGCCTGCCGCTGCTGGAATTCGGCGAGGTCGGGCTGGAAGGCTGGTCGCAGCTGATCGTCTACCCCGATGCCTTCCGCGTGCATCGCAGCCACATGGATACGGCCGGCGTGCTGCACGAGTGGGATGACGAACTGATTGGCGAGTCGTGGGACAGCGGGCCATTGATCCTGTCGTGGGCCGACGTGCAGGCCGACCTGGCCGAACCGCACGAGGGCTACTGCGTGGCCGTGCACGAGATGGTGCACAAGCTGGATGCATTGGATGGCGCGATGGACGGCACGCCGCCGTTGCCGCGTGCGTGGCAGCGCGATTGGGCGGCCGCCTTCCAGCAGTCCTACGATGCGTTCTGCGCGCAGGTGGATGCTGGCGAGGAAACGCTGATCGACCCGTATGCGGCCGAGGCACCGGAAGAGTTCTTCGCGGTGGCCAGCGAGTACCACTTCTCCGCGCCGGATGTGCTGGCGCAGGCGCTGCCGGAGGTGGCCGCGCACCTGCGGCGGTTCTATGGTGAGCCGCCGGCGTTCGACGCTTGATTCACCCGTACGCCGGGCATGGCCCGGCGCTACCTGCGGGGCACGTCGAGCGGTAGCGCCGGGCCGTGCCCGGCGGATCGAAGGGCAGTCGAGCAAGCTCGACTCTACGGCCCCGGCGGCAGGCGCACTTCGAAGCGGGCGCCACCCAGTTCGCTGGAGCGGGCGACCAGCAGTTCGCCGCGGTAATCCTTGATCAGGTCCTGCACGATCGACAGGCCGATGCCGTGGCCCTGCACGCGTTCGTCGCCGCGCACGCCACGCTGCAGCACCTTGCCAATGTCTTCCGGGGCGATGCCCGGGCCATCGTCGTCCACCGCCAGCAGCAGGCCGGCGCGTCGCGCGTTCGGTGCCGGCAGCGGCTGCGCGGTCAGTAGTACGCGGCGCTTGGCCCACTTGAAGGCGTTCTCCAGCAGGTTGCCCAGCAGTTCCTGCAGGTCGCCCGGTTCGCCGTGGAAACGCGCGGCCGGGTCGATGTCGAATTCGCAGAGCACACCCTTCGACGCGTAGACCTTCTCCAGGCCACGCACGATTTCCTCGGCGTTGGATTCCACCGGCAGCGGCGCGGAGAACAGCTTGTGGCCCGACGAGGCGGCGCGCGCCAGCTGGTAGGACACCAGGTTGTTCATGCGCTGCAGCTGCACGTCCAGTTCCTCGCGCAGGGCGCCATCGCCGGCACCGCTGTCCATCTGCGTGCGCAGCACGGCGATCGGCGTCTTCAGGCTGTGCGCGAGGTCGGCCAGGGTGTTGCGCTGGCGCTCGAGGTTTTCGCGCTCGCTCTCGATGAAGGCGTTGATGCTGTCGGTCAACGGCTCCAGCTCGCGCGGGTGGCGTTCGCTCATGCGCTCGGTTTCGCCGCGCTGCACCTTGGTCAGCTCGGTGATGACCCGGCGCAACGGGCGCAGGCTCCACTGCAGGATGACCGTCTGCAGCAGCAGCAGGATCAGGCCGATGCCGCCCAGGTAGAACCAGACCCGGCTGCGGAACACGCGCAGCTGCGCGCCCAGCGCGCGCGAGTCTTCCATCACGTAGATGGTGTACGGGAATTCGGTGGCGGGGTCGGCGTCGGCATCCCACACCAGGCCCAGGCCGTAGCGGTACACCGAGCCCTGGCTGCCGTCGATCTGGATCATCGGCAGCGGGCCTTCGAACACTTCCTGGCGCGGGGCCAGCAGGCCGCCGCCCACGGTGGGCAGCATCGGGCCTTCGGCGGACATCGAATTGCCCTTGCCGTCCGGCATCACCACCTGCAGGTACAGGCCACTGCCCGGCACGTCGAAGCGCGGATCCGGCGGCTGCTCGCGGATGTACAGCGAGCGGTCGCGGGTGAAGTCGATGCCGGCCGCATAGGCCGTGGCGTAGTTCTTCAGGCGCTCACGCAGGTTCGCCTTCGCCGTGTCGGCGAAGGCGGCATCGAGCGCGTAACCGGCCAAGGCCAGGAACGCGACCAGGCCCACGGACGCGGCGAACAGCTGGCGCGCCTGCAGTGAGCGCGGCCGCCAGCGTCGGAAGAACCACAGACGGCCGGACATCGTTTATCGCCTTGTGGAAGGCTCAGCCCTCGTTGCGCGGGATCGCGAAACGGTAGCCGCGGCCACGCACGGTCTCGATCGGCTTCAGTTCGCCGTCCGGGTCCAGCTTCTTGCGCAGGCGGCCGATGAAGACTTCCAGCACGTTCGAGTCGCGGTCGAAATCCTGCTGGTAGATGTGCTCGGTGAGGTCGGCCTTGGAGACCAGTTCACCGGCATGCATCATCAGGTATTCCAGCACCTTGTACTCGTAGCTGGTCAGGTCGACATTGCTGCCGGTGACGCTGACCGTCTGTGCTGCCAGGTCCAGGGCAACCGGACCGCATTCCAGGGTCGGCTTGCTCCAGCCGGCGGCGCGGCGCAGCAGCGCGTTGACGCGGGCCAGCAGCTCTTCCACATGGAACGGCTTGACCAGGTAATCGTCGGCGCCCTGCTTGAGGCCCTCGACCTTGTCCTGCCAGCTCGAACGCGCGGTCAGGATCAGCACCGGGAACTTCTTGCCCTCGTCGCGCAGGGCCTTGATCAGCTCCATGCCCGACATCTTGGGCAGGCCCAGGTCGATGATGCCGACGTCGAACGGTACTTCGCGGCCCATATAGAGGCCTTCCTCGCCGTCCTGTGCGGCATCGACGGCAAAACCTTCGCGCTTGAGCCGGGCTGCCAGGGTCTCACGCAGCGGGGCTTCGTCTTCGACCAGAAGGATACGCATGAACTCTCCCTAGTGTCCTGGGTGTGGCCCGGAGGCCTGTGGGTACGGTGTATTACGGCAACTATCCCTGTTCAGGGGTTATCGCCGCGTAGTGATGACATATCCGACCGCGGCGTGCGCGGCTGTGAACGTGCCGGGGCGGGGTCGTCCATGTAGCGGACCCGGCCCCGGTCATCCATGTACTTGACCCGGTTGATGTCCCGGCCATCGAACGGCACGCGCTCGGCGCCGAGGATGTGGCCACCGGTGGAGCGCTGCACCCGGCGCACGGCATCGGACAGCGAACGGTCGTCGCCACGGCCACCACGATCCATCATTTCCGCGCGCATGGCCGCCCGCGGCTCGCCGCCACCACCGCGCGGTGGCTGCTGGGCCATCGCTGCAGAAAGGGGGGCAGCCGCCAGGACCACGCAGGTGGCCAGGGCAATGCGGCGGTGGAAGGGAGCGGAAGACATCGATGCGATCCTAGCCGAGCACGGCGATTCGTTCAAAAGTCGTAAATCCGGAGCGCCGGATACGGGACCCAGCCTTTACATTTCCTTTGCAAATGATTGGTTTGGCGCGGTGAATCCGATCTGAACTTTTCCGGGTGCTCTCCGGCGTCGTTCATCTAAGTGAACATTCGGGACGAATCCACGGGCCTTGTCAAGTCAGGAATGTGACTGAAATCACGCTGCGGCGCGATCGGCCTCGCGCTCGGTGACCGCCAGCGCCTGCTCGATCAGCGCCCAGTCGGCGCCGGGGCGGTGGGCGCCCTCGCTCAGCACCTGGCGGAACGCGCGGCCGCCCGGCTGGCCGTGGAACAGGCCCAGCAGGTGGCGGGTGATGTGCTTCAGGGCCAGGCCCTCGCCCAGGCGGGCCTCGATGTAGGGGTGCATCGCGCGCAGCAGTTCGCGACGCGGGCGCAGCGCGGCGCCGGTGTGCAGCGCCTCCAGCTGATGCAGCAGGTAGGGGTCGTGGTACGCGGCGCGGCCGAGCATGACGCCATCGACATGCGCGGCCTGGGCCTGCACGGCCTCCACCGTGGCCAGGCCACCGTTGATGACCACCGGCAGCGCCGGGCGTTCCTGCTTGAGGCGGTAGGCCCAGTCGTACTTCAGCGGCGGAACTTCGCGGTTCTCCTTCGGCGACAGGCCCTTCAGCCAGGCGTTGCGCGCGTGGACCACGACCATGGCGGCACCGGCGGCGACCTGGCGGTCGACGAAGCCGGCGAACACGTCGTACTCGTTGTCCTCGTCCACGCCCAGGCGGCACTTCACCGTCACCGGGATGTCCACCGCCGCGACCATCGCCGCCACGCACTCGGCCACCAGCGCCGGTTCGCGCATCAGGCAGGCACCGAAACGCCCGGCCTGCACGCGGTCGGACGGGCAGCCGCAGTTGAGGTTGACCTCGTCGTAGCCCCAGTCGGCGGCGATGCGCGCGGCCTGCGCCAGCAGGGCCGGATCGCTGCCGCCCAGCTGCAGGGCCAGCGGCTGTTCGCTGCCGTCGAAGCCGAGCAGGCGCTCGCGGTCACCGTGGATGACGGCGTTGGCGTGCACCATCTCGGTGTACAGCCGGGCACCCGGCGCCAGCACGCGGTGGAACACGCGGCAGTGGCGGTCCGTCCAATCCATCATGGGGGCAACGGACAGACGCAGGGAATCGGCGTAACGGGCGGTGGCGGACGTCATCGGGGTGTTGATCGTGGAGACTGGCATTGCCAGTGAGATCAATAGTTTACACCGGGCGGCTGAATGGCGAGGAGCGGATTGGGGGGCGCGCGGCTGCCGTTGACGCATCTGCCAATTGAACGATGTATCCTTCTGGATACGATCACCCGATGGCATCCCTGCACGCGACGACGGCGTTTACGCGATGGCTTGAGAAACTCGCCGATGTGCGGGCGCGAGCCATCATTGTCGAGCGCTTGCAGCGCGTGGCGCGGGGCCTGGAGGGGGACATCCGATCCATCGGCAACGGCGTGAGCGAATTGCGGATCGGGTATGGCCCCGGGTACCGCGTCTACTTCACCCGTCGAGAAGGGACGATCGTCGTGCTTCTGATAGGCGGCGACAAATCCACGCAGCCTCGCGACATCCGGCGAGCCATCGCCATGGCCAGCAGGGTGTAGCGCGCTGCTTTCCGCTCCACGTGTTCAGGACCCGCCATGAGCAAGCTCAAGACACTCCCTTTCGATCCCGCTGACTTCCTGCAGGACGATGTTGCGATTGCAGCCTATCTGACCGAAGCCCTCGCGGCTGGCGATGCCGGCCATTTCCAGGATGCGCTTGGGACGGTCGCACGGGCACGCGGCATGGCCGGCATCGCGGAGACATCCGGCCTGGGCCGCGAGAGCCTGTACAAGGCGCTGCGACCGGACGCGCACCCACGATTCGACACGGTGCAGCGTGTGCTGCTGGCCATGGGCGTGCACCTGACGGTACAGGCTGACGCGCAACCCGCTTTACCGGATTGAATGCTTGCGGCGGACGCGGGGGGGGGGGGGGCGGGGGGGGCCCCCCCCCCCCCCCCGCGCGGCCCGCCCGGCGGCGGCCACTACCCTACCAGGCGCAGGTAGGCTTCCAGCTGGTCGGCGCGCACGCGCAGACGCTCGGCGTCGTTGCGCGCCTGCTGCAGGTTGTCCACCGGCTGGCTGTCATACAGTGCAGCTTCCAGCGCACCCTCGCTTTCGCGCCACTGCAGCCAGGACCGTTGCGCGGCCACAAGGCGGGCCTTGCCAGCGCTGTCCAGGCGGCCCTGCAGCTGCTTGTAGGCCTGGTTCAAGCGACGGTCCTGCCGCTCCGCTTCGCTGCTCAGGCAGGCAGCCTGTTCGATGGCGCCTTGTGCCTTGCCGGTGCAGGCGTCGAAGGTCGGGCTCAGCCCGCTGGCGGCCCCTGCGTGCCCGGCGGTGAAGGCCAGGACCGCCACGGTGGCAAGGCCCAACATCCTGTTCAACATATTCCATCTCCTGGTCGGGAACGCAGCGCCGCTCCGGAAGCGGTACGCGGTTCGTGCGCGATGACGCAGGCCATGCTACGCCAGCCGCCGTGGCAGCTGGCTGACCTGGCTCACAGTGCACCGCACGGCACGACTAGTGCCCGCCGCGCGCGCCGCCCACCTGCTCGATCAGGGTCTGGCTGGCGGCATTGAGGCCCACCACCGTCACCTGCGCACCATGCGCGGCCAGCTTTTCCTGCGCGCGCTCCAGCGCCGCCACTGCGGTCAGGTCCCACAGATGGGCATCGCGCAGGTCGATCTGCACCTTCGGCGCCACGTGCTGGTAATCAAACGCCGCGCCCAGCTGCCCAGCCGAGGCGAAGAACACCTGGCCACGCACGCGGTAGACCTGGGTATCGGCGGCATCTTCGCGCTGCACATCCAGCATGCGGCCGACCTTGCGCGCGAAGAACAGCGCCGACAGCAGCACGCCGCTGAGCACGCCCTTGGCCAGGTCGTGGGTGGCCACGGTGACCACGACGGTCAGCAGCATCACGGCAGACGAGCTTCGCGGATGGGTGCGCAGGTCACGCAGCGAGCGCCAGCTGAAGGTGCCGATGCTGACCATGATCATCACTGCCACCAGCGCTGCCATCGGGATCTGCCGCACCAGGTCGCTGCCGTACACCACCAGCACCAGCAGCAGCGCGCCGGCCACCAGGCAGGACAGGCGGCCGCGGCCACCGGAGGTCACGTTGATGACCGACTGGCCGATCATCGCGCAGCCGGCCATGCCGCCGAGGAAGCCGGTGACCGTGTTGGCCACGCCCTGGCCGACGCACTCGCGGTTGCGCTCGCTGGGGGTCTCGGTGATGTCCTCGACGATCTGCAGGGTCATCATCGATTCGAGCAGGCCGACCACCGCCAGCGTGGCCGACACCGGCAGCAGGATGCGCAGGGTTTCCCAGGTGAGGGGCACGTCGGGGATGAGGAAGTGCGGCAGGCTGTCGGGCAGCTGGCCCATGTCGCCTACGCTGCGCACGTCCACGCCGAAGCCGATGACCACGGCGGTGAGCACGACAATGGCGACCAGCGGCGACGGCACCGCGCGGGTGATGCGCGGCAGCAGGTAGATGATGGCCAGCGCGGCGGCACACAGCACGTAGACGGTGGGGCCGCGGCCGATCAGTTCCGGCATCTGCGCCAGGAAGATGAGGATGGCCAGCGCGTTGACGAAGCCGGTGATGACCGAGCGCGAGACGAAGCGCATCAGCGAGCCGAGCTTGAACACGCCGGCCAGCACCTGCAGCAGGCCGGCCAGGATGCTGGCGGCGAACAGGTACTGCAGGCCGTGGTCCTTGACCAGGTCGACCATCACCAGCGCCATCGCGCCGGTGGCAGCGGAGATCATGCCGGGGCGGCCGCCAGCGATGGCGGTGACCACGGCGATCGAGAACGCGGCGTACAGGCCGACCTTGGGGTCGACGCCGGCGATCAGCGAGAAGGCGATGGCCTCGGGAATCAGGGCCAGGGCGACGACCATGCCGGACAGCAGATCACCACGGATGTTGCCGAGCCATTGCTGGCGCAGGGGGTAGGACGTTTGCATGGGAAAACTCCGCGCGCACGGGGGCTTGGCCACGTGGCGCTGCAGGGGAAAGACACGGGTTCCTGAGCCGGGCGGGCCGGCTGCCGAGGTGCGGCAAGGGTCAGGGTGGCGTGATCACTGCAGGCGGGGGCGGTACGTGGGAAGGGGCGCAGTCTACGGGAACCAGCGCGGCGGGGATAGCGCGGGCGTGGCGGAAACGCAGCCGAGCATGGCCCGGCCCTACAATCGAACCATGGCCAACATCCGCCCGCATTTCTTCGATCCCAGCAGCGAACAGGGCGTGCTGCGCCTGTCCATCGCCTTCTCACTGGCCGTTGCGCTGGCCGGCGTAGTGTTCGGCCTGCTGGCCAATTCCTCGCTGATCATCTTCGACGGCATCTACGGCCTGATCGACGTGGTGATGACCTGGCTGTCGCTGCTGGTGGCACGCCTGATCGCGCTGTCCACGCAGACCGATGCGCTGCAGTCGCGGCTCAACCAGCGTTTCACCATGGGCTTCTGGCACCTGGAACCGATCGTGCTGGGGGTGAGCGGCCTGCTGATGATCGGCGCGGCGCTGTACGCGCTGGTCAATGCGGTGGATGCGCTGATGTCGGGCGGGCGCCACATCGCGCTGGGGCCGGCCATCGTGTTCGGTGTGGTCTCGCTGCTGGCCGAAAGTGCGTTCGGTGCGTTCGTGTGGCGGGCCAACCGCCGCATCGGCTCGGATTTCATCGCCCTGGACGCGAAGAACTGGGTGATCGCCGCCAGCATGTCGGCCTGCTATGTGGTCGCGTTCGTGGGCGGCGTGCTGGTGCAGGGCACGTCGCTGGCCTGGGTCGGGCCCTATATCGATCCGGCCATCCTGGCGGTGGTCTGCCTGTTCGTGATGGTGGCGCCGCTGGGCACGGTGCGTCGCGCGCTGGCCGGGATCCTGCTGGTGACCCCCCCGGAGCTGCAGGCGCACGTGGATGCCGTGGCGCGCGACATCGTGGCCCGGCATGGCTTTGTCGAGCACCGCAGCTACGTGGCCCAGGTCGGCCGTGGCGAGCAGATCGAGTTGTTCTTCGTGGTCCGCGAGGACGACCCGCCGCGGCCGCTGGTGGAGTGGGACCAGCTGCGCGACGAGATCGGCGATGCGCTGGGCGAGGCCTCGCCGGACCGCTGGCTGACGATCATGTTCACCACCGACCGCGAGTGGACCATCTAAGCCGACAGGACGATGCATCAAATTTTCAGGACGAACCATCACCCATCGTCCTGCTGGATCGGGCAAAGTAGACCCATCGAAACACCCACCCACTGACCAGGAGCATCACATGTCCATCGAAAAGGTTCTGTACACCGCCCAGGCCACCTCCACCGGCGGCCGTGAAGGCCGTTCGGTCTCCTCCGACAACGTGCTGGACATCCAGCTGTCGACCCCGCGCGAGCTGGGCGGCGCCGGCGGCCCGGGCACCAACCCGGAACAGCTGTTCGCTGCCGGTTACTCGGCCTGCTTCCTCGGCGCGCTGAAGTTCGTCGCCGGCCAGGCCAAGGTCGCGCTGCCGGCCGACACCACCGTCACCGGCAAGGTCGGCATCGGCCAGATCCCGACCGGTTTCGGCATCGAAGCCGAGCTGACCATCAACGCCCCGGGCGTGCCGCGCGAGCAGCTGGAAGAGCTGGTGCAGAAGGCGCACATCGTCTGCCCGTACTCCAACGCCACCCGCGGCAACATCGACGTGACGCTGATCGTTGCCTGATGTGGTGATGCCGGCCAGCGGCCGGCACTACCCGCGCGCGGGGCAAAAAAATGGGCGGATGCCGGTCGAAACCGGGCATCCGCCCATCCCACCTTCGTTGTCCCGCACGGGGGCATGAGGTTGCCGGCCAGCGGCCGGCACTACCAGGTCACTTCTCGCTCGTGATGAGCTGCACGACGCTGGAAAAATCCAGCTTGCCGCGGCCGGCCTGGTGGTTCATCGAGTACAGGTTGCGGGCCACTTCGCCCAGCGGGATCGAGGCGCCGACATTCATCGCCGCTTCCACCGCCAGGCCCATGTCCTTCAGCATCAGGTCGCTGCCGAAACCGCCGCTGTAGCCGCGCGAGGCCGGGGCGTTTTCCAGCACGCCCGGCCACGGGTTGCACACTTCGGTGGCCCAGCTGCGGCCGGTGCTGACCGCCATCATCTGCGACAGCACCTTCGGATCCAGACCGTGCGCCACGCCCAAGGCGATGGCTTCGCCGGTGACGGCCATGATCACGCCCAGCGCCATGTTGTTGCACAGCTTGGCGACCTGGCCGGCGCCGCTGGCACCGACATGGAAGATGTTCTTGCCCATCGCCTGCAGCACCGGGCGCGCACGTTCCAGCGCGTCCTCTTCGCCGCCGACGATGAAGGTGAGCGTGCCCGCCTGGGCACCGGCGGTACCGCCGGACACCGGTGCGTCGAGCATCTGCAGGCCACGCGCGGCGGCGGCTTCAGAGACCTTGCGGGCGCTGGCCGGAGCGATCGTGCTGCAGTCGATGACCAGCGCACCGGCCGGGATGTCGGCGAGGATGCCGTCATCGCCGAGGTACACGCCTTCGACGTGGCGGCTGGCCGGCAGCATCGAGATCACCACTTCGGCGCCGGCCAGGGTGTCACGCGCCGACGGCGCGGCGCTGGCACCGGCGTCGACGGCGGCCTGGACCGCGGCCGGCACCAGGTCGAACACACGCACGGTGTGTCCGTTCTTGACGAGGTTGGCGGCCATCGGGCCACCCATGTTGCCCAACCCGATGAATGCAATGCGGCTCATGCAAGGCTCCTTTCAGCAAGCGGAGTGCCCAGGTCGGCCAGCGGGTGCGCGGCCTCGGCCCAGGGGGAAACAAAGAAGGTGTCCGCCCACGCGGCGGTGGCCTCGGCCAGGGTGGCCGGGCTCCACTGCGGGTTGCGGTCCTTGTCGATCAGCAGCGCGCGGATGCCTTCGGCGAAATCGCCACGGGCGGCGCAGTGCAGGGCGGTGATGTATTCCAGGCGATAGACGCTGGCCAAGTCCTGGCCGGCGCTGCGGCGCTGCAGCTCGAAGGCCAGCCGCGCCGAACCGGGTGCACCGGCGGCGAGGGTCTTCTGTGCGGCCTGCAGCCAGGCATCGTCGGTCTGCAGACTGCTGATGCGGTCGATGATCGCGGACAGGTCATCGCCTTCGCACAGCGCGTCGACCTGCGCGGCGTTGGCCAGCAGCGGGCCGGTCGCGGCGTCGCTGGCATGCGATTGCAGCAGATGATCCAGGCGTTCGTGATTGTGCGCGGCATCGCCCGACCAAGCCACCTGCAGCAGTGCATCGAACACCGCGCTGCGGCGTTCTTCCGCGACGTGCACGTCGGCCAGGCCGGCGTAGATGGCATCGCCCGGGTTCAGCAGCGCACCGGTCAGGGCCAGGAACAGGCCGCCCTTGCCCGGCACGCGCGGCAGCAGCCAGCTGCCACCCACATCGGGGAACAGGCCGACGGTGATTTCCGGGAAGGCCAGCTTGGAGCGCTCGCTGACCACGCGGTGGCTGGCGCCGGACATCAGGCCGATGCCACCGCCCATCACGATGCCGTGGCCCCAGCACAGGATCGGCTTGGCGTAGGTATGGATGAGGTAATCGACGCGGTACTCGACGTCGAAGAACTCGGCGGCGTAGTCGTTTTCGCGGATGTCGTCGTGGCCGGCGTCGCGGAAGGCGACCATCGCCTTGTACAGGCTGTGCAGGTCGCCACCGGCGCAGAACGCCTTTTCGCCGGCACCCTGCAGCACCACCATCGCGATGCCGTCATCGTCGGCCCAGGCGTTCAACTGCTTCAGCAGCAGATGCGCCATCGGCAGCGAGAAGCCATTGAGCGTGCGCGGCGCGTTGAGCGTGGCGAAGCCGATGCGCGTGCCGTTGCCGGCCACGCGCTCTTCGAACAGCACCGGTGCGTCGTCGGCAACGGTGTCGGTGGTCATGCGTTCTTCCACTGCGCGGCGCGCTTTTCCAGGAAGGCGCTCACGCCCTCGACCTGGTCGGCGGTGTCGAACAGATCGACGAAGGCTTCGCGCTCGGCCACCAGCGCGGCGGCATGGGTGCCGGTGCGGGTGGACTGCACCAGGGTCTTGCAGGCGGCGATGCTGGTCGGGCTCTGCTTGCCGGCCTTCTTCGCCCACTCCAGCGCCAGCGCCTTGGCTTCGCCCTTGCCGACCTTCTCTTCGGCCAGGCCAATGCGCACGGCGGTTTCAGCGTTGATGCGCTCGCCCAGCAGGATCATGCGCTTGGCCCAGCCCTCGCCGACCAGACGCGGCAGGTTCTGGGTGCCACCGGCGCACGGCAGCAGGCCGACGGTGGCCTCCGGCAGCGCCACCTGGGCGTGGTCTTCGATGATGCGCAGGTCGCAGGCCAGCGCGCATTCCAGGCCACCGCCCATGGCGTAGCCGTTGATGGCAGCGATGGACACGCCACGGAAGGCGGACAGCGCTTCGAAGGCTTCACCGAAACGGCGTGCGGCTTCGCGTGCGGCGGCCTTGTCGCCCGAGGCGAACTGGTTGAGATCGGCGCCAGCAGAGAAGAACTTCTCGCCGTCACCGGTGATCACCAGCGCGTAGATCTCGCGGTCTGCGTTGAGCGCGCCCACCAGGTCGCGCAGCGCGGACAGGCTGTGCACGGTCCAGGTGTGCGCCGGCGGGTTGTGCAGGGTGACCACGGCGGTGTGGCCATCGGCCTCGACCTTCAGGCCCACGTGCTCCTGGGTACGCCAATCCTTCATCGCAGTTCCTCTTCGGTGTTGAGCAGGTGGCGGGCAACGATCACCCGCATGATCTCGTTGGTGCCTTCCAGGATCTGGTGCACGCGGCTGTCGCGCAGCAGGCGCTCGATCGGGTATTCGCGGATGTAGCCGTAGCCGCCGTGGATCTGCAGCGCTTCGTTGCAGATCTTGAAGCCGGCATCGGTGGCGAAGCGCTTGGCCATCGCGCACCACACGTTGGCATCGCTGGCACCGGCGTCGAGCTTGCGCGCGGCCGAATGCACCATCTGCCGCGCGGCGACCAGTTCGATGGCCATGTCGGCCAGCTTGAACTGCAGCGCCTGGAAATCGGCCAGCGCCTTGCCGAACTGGCGGCGCTCGCCCATGTAGCGGCGTGCGGCATCCAGCGCGCCCTGCGCGGCACCCAGCGAGCAGGCGGCGATGTTGATGCGGCCGCCGTCCAGCCCCTTCATCGCCAGCTTGAAGCCGCCGCCTTCCTCTCCCAGAAGGTGGCTGACCGGCACGCGGACGTTTTCGAAGGTGATGCCACGGGTGGGCTGGCTGTTCCAGCCCATCTTCTCTTCCTTGCGGCCATAGCTGATGCCCGGCAGGTCAGCCGGCACCGCGATGGCACTGACACCGCCCGCACCGGCACCGCCGGTACGCGCCATCACCACCAGCAGCTCGGTGGCACCGGCGCCGGAGATGAAGGCCTTGGAGCCGTTCAGCACATAGAAGTCACCGTCGCGCACGGCGGTGGTCTTCAGCGAGGCCGCATCGGAACCGGCGCCCGGCTCGGTCAGGCAGTACGAGGCCAGCTTGCTGCCCGAGGACAGATCGGTGCCCCACGCATCGCGCAGTTCGGCCTGGCCCCACTTGGAGACCATCCACGAGGCCATGTTATGGATGCTGACGTAGGCCGCGGTCGACGGATCGACGTTGGCGAGCTCCTCGATGACGACGGCGGCGTCCAGGCGGCTGAGGCCGCTGCCGCCGACTTCCGGGTCCATGTACAGACCACAGAAGCCCAGTTCACCGGCCTTGGCGATCGCCTCGCGCGGAAAGATGCCCTCCGCATCCCATCGCGCGGCGTGCGGCGCCAGTTCGGCCTGTGCGAAGTCACGCGCGGCTTCACGATACGCCTGCTGCGCTTCTTCCTGGTCCGTCGTCATCGAGTGGCTCATGGCTGCTCCTGCCCTTACTTCAGGCTGATGGTGGTGTTGACGCCGTGGCTCAGCGTCTCGTCATCGAACCAACGTGCGGTGACGGTCTTGGTCTGGGTGTAGAACAGCACGACCTGCTTGCCGTACGGGCCCAGGTCGCCCAGCTTGGAGGCGCGCGAACCGGTGAACGAGAACAGCGGCACCGGCACCGGGATCGGCACGTTGATGCCGACCTGGCCGACGTCGATGTCTTCCTGGAATTTGCGCGCGGCGGCGCCCGACTGGGTGAACAGCGCGGTGCCGTTGCCGTTCGGGTTGCTGTTGACCATGGCGATGGCCTCGTCCAGCGTTTCCGCTTCGAGGATGACCAGCACCGGGCCGAACACTTCTTCCTGGTAGATGCGCATGTCGGTGGTGACACCGGCAAAGATGGTCGGGCCGACGAAGTTGCCCTTCTCGAAGCCATCGACCTGCGGGTTGCGGCCGTCGAGCACCAGCTTGGCACCCTGCTCCACGCCCGAGGCGATCAAGCCTTCCACGCGCTCGCGGGCGCTGCAGGAAATGACCGGGCCGACGTCGGTGCCGGAGACGGTGCCGCCGCTGACCTTGAGGGTCTTGGCCTTGGCCACCAGGTCCTGCACCCAGTTGCGCGCTTCGCCGACCAGCACCAGGGTGGAGGCGGCCATGCAGCGCTGGCCGGCCGCACCGAAGGCGGCGCCGACCATCGCGTTGAGGGTCTGTTCCTTGTTGGCGTCCGGCAGCACCACGGCGTGGTTCTTGGCGCCCATCATGCACTGCACGCGCTTGCCGGCCAGCGAGGCGCGGTTGTAGACGTGGGTGCCGACGCGGGTCGAACCGACGAACGACACGGCCTTGATGTCCGGGTGGTCGCAGATCGCGTTGACCACTTCCTCGCCACCGTGGACGACGTTCAGCACGCCCTTCGGAATGCCGGCTTCCAAGGCAAGCTCGACCAGGCGCATGGTCACCATCGGGTCCTGCTCGGACGGCTTGAGGATGAAGGTGTTGCCCGTTGCAATCGCCATCGGGAACATCCACAGCGGGATCATCGCCGGGAAGTTGAACGGGGTGATGCCGGCGCACACGCCCAGCGGCTGCATGATGCTGTAGGTGTCCACGCCGTTGGCCACGTTGTTGGCCAGCTCGCCCAGCTGCAGGTTGCCGATGGCGGCAGCGTGCTCGACCACTTCCAGGCCGCGGAACACATCGCCTTCGGCGTCGGGCAGGGTCTTGCCCTGTTCGGCGGTGAGGATGTGGGCCAGCTCGCTCATGTTCTCGCGGATCAGCTGCTGGTACTTCAGGAAGATGCGCGCACGGGTGCCAATTGGGGTCTTGCGCCAGGTCTTGAAGGCTTCCTTGGCGGCGGCGACGGCGGCATCCACTTCACCGGTGGTGGCGAACGGCACCTGGGCCAGCACGTCCTGGGTGGCCGGATTGATCACGTCCTGCCAGTGGGAGGTGGCCGATTCAATGAACTGGCCATCGATCAGCATGCGGATACGGGGCGCTGCAACAGTCATGACGACAATCCCACTGGCTCGAAAGATGCTTGGCATTATTCACAGCAGCTACCTCGATTTCCGGCCTGAATCCGCTTAATCTGGCCAACACGCCAGACGATTCATGTTAATTCTGTGAATTTCCAGCCTTCACAACGCCAGCTGGGCCTGCGCCTGCTGCGCCTGCGCGAGCAGCGCGGCTACAGCCAGGTGGACCTGGCCCGTGCCCTCGGCCTGTCGGCCAGCTACCTGAACCAGATCGAGCGCAACAAGCGCCCGCTGACGCCGGCCGTGCAGAAGAAGCTGGGCGAGGTGTTGGGCGATGTTTCCGCCTTGTTCGACGACGATGAGCCCGCCGCGCTGCAGGAGGCGCTGGGCGAGACCCTGCGCGACCTGGGCCTGGCGGAGGTGAGTGCCACCGAGCTGCGATCGCTGGCCGGCAACCTGCCGCAGGTCAGCCGCGCCCTGCTGGACCTGCACCGTCGCCACCTGGCCCTGCGCGAGCATGCCGCCGCGCTGGAATTCCAGCTGGGCGAGCCCGCGGCCGGCAGCACCCTGCCTGCCGGCGACCAGGTGCGCGAGTTCTTCAACCGCATGCACAACCACATCCCCGAGCTGGACGAGCTGGCCGAGCGCCTGTTCGCTGAGTGGGGGCTGTCACCGGGCCATGTGGCGCCGCGCCTGCGACAGCTGCTGGCCGACCGCCACGGCGTGCTGGTGGAAGTGGCCGCGCTGCAGGCCAGGCGCGAGAAGCGCCAGTTCGATGCCGGGGCGCGGCGGCTGTGGCTGCCCGATTACCTGGAACCGGGCCAGCAGGCCTTCCAGATGGCGGCCGAGCTGGCCCTGCACGGCTACCTGCCGCAGATCGATGCGGTGATCGCCCGCGCGGGCTTCCACGATGACGCGCGAATCGCGCAGGCGCGCATTGGTCTGTCGAACTACTTCGCCGGTGCGCTGGTGATGCCGTACATGCGTTTCCTGCGTGCGGCCGAGGCCAGCAGCTACGACATCGAGCTGCTGGCGCATCAGTTCGGCGTGGGCTTCGAGGCGGTGTGCCATCGGCTGAGCACGCTGGCGCGGCGCAGTGCGCCGGGGCTGCCGTTCTTCTTCATCCGCGTGGACCGTGCGGGCAATGTATCCAAGCGCCATTCGGCGACTGATTTCCATTTCTCGCAGGTGGGTGGGTCATGCCCGCTGTGGATCGTCTACGAGGCGTTCAACCAGCCGGGGCGGATCCTGACACAGACCGCGCGCATGCCCGATGGGCGACGCCACTTCTGGCTGGCGCGGCAGGTGAGCAGCGGGCCGGTGGGGCATGGGCAGCCGCGCAAGACGTTTGCGGTGGCGCTGGGCTGCGATCTGCAGCATGCGGAACGGTTGGTGTATTCGCTGGGGCTGGATGTGCAGAGCCCGGGGAATTCGGTGTCGATTGGCCCGGGGTGCCGGGTGTGCCCGCGGGAGGACTGCATGCAGCGCGCGTTTGCGCAGTTGCCGGGGAGGTAGGGGGTTTTGCAGGGCTGCGCCCTGCACCTGCGGTAGTGCCGGCCGCTGGCCGGCAACCTCAAAAGCAAAAGCTGGCTATCCGTGGGTTGGCGGGGTGGGTCCGGTTGAGGGGGACGCCGTAAACCCGTCCATGGGGGCTTGGTCGCGGCATCCATGCCGCTCACACCCCCTCAACCGGACCCACCCCGCCTTCGACAGTTTCCCGCGCCTGTTGAAACCTGCTGCTGATGATGCTGATGCTGATGCTGATGCTGATGGTGGGTGCCGACCGTTGGTCGCCACGCTCTGGCCATGCGCGAAATGCATCCACGCGTGGCGTGGCTCTACTGGTGGGTGCCGACCGTTGGTCGGCACGCTCTGGCCGTGCGCGAAATGCATCCACGCGTGGCGTGGCTCTACTGCTCTGGTGGGTGCCGACCGCTGATTTCCGCTCTGGTAGCGCCAACCTTGGTTGGCGCGTTTCAGTCCCAGAACACGGTCAGTACGCGGTGGCCTTCCGAGGGCACGGGGGCGTCGATGTGTTGGCCGTAGGGCCAGCCTTCGCCCACGCCGTCGCATTCCAGGCCCTGCAGCCAGCCTTCCACGGTTGCGGCGTCGGCACGGGTCAGCACGTGCACGTTCTCTGCGGCAGGCCATTCGCTGTCGTCTTCCAGTGCACTGCCCCAGTCCTGGTGCAGGCCGACGTACACGCCTTCCACTTCGGGCTTTTCAGCAATCGCAGCCAGGCGTGCGTACAGCTCGGCAATCGGCGGGCGACCGTAGCCCCACTGGTTCGGTGCGATGCACTCTTCGAAGTCGTTGCCTTCGAAGTACGCGGCCAGCGGTACCACCGGCAGGTGCTCCGGATCACGGGCGTCAAGACGTTCAAGCAGGTCCAGCAGTTGCTGACGGGCGGACATGGGGCGTTCCTTGCAATGGGGGGCCGCGATTGTAGCGATCGCGGTCAGTAGATCGGCGTGACCTTCATCTGCGGCAGCGGACGTGGTGCGCCGTCGGTCAGGTCCGGGCCCAGGTCTTCCCAGGTGCGGCCCTGCTCCACCATCTGCGCCCACAGCTGCTGCGAACCACGACGCTTGTCTTCCGAGCCGAGCTTGTACGAAGGTGGCACGGGCTCGCCGCGGGCGACGATGGAATACGCCGCACGATAAGCCAGCACCTGCTGCGCCGGGTCGTCGGTGCGCGCCACTTCCAGCGTGTAGCGCTGGTAGGCCGAAGCGAGGTTGCGCCAACGGATCCAGTAGTGATTCTCGAACGAGAACGCGCAGAAGCGTGCGCCGGCCAGGCTGCCCTTGTCAGCGATGCGGCTGAGCACCTCCTGCGGCATGTCCAGGTTCATGCCGCCTTCGTCGCCCTGCAGGCTCACATGCACGATGCGGTCGCGGTAGCCCGGTGCACGCGCCTGCAGCAGGTCGCGCCAGTTCTGCATGGTGGCCACCACCGCGAACAGGAAGCGACCCAGCTCGGCCGCGGCCAGCGGCGTGGCGATGGACTGGTAATGCCGCTGCCAGCCGTGGCGGTTCTCGGTAGGCAGCACCACCGCACGCTCCAGCGCCTGCTGGCCGGTGGTGCCGTGGCTGACATCCTCGGCGTGCTGCGGGTAGACCAGGTTGATCGCGAAGGTCGGCCAGCGTGGCATCGCCGCGTCGAACAGGTGGATCGGGAAGTTGCTGCTGATGCCACCATCGGAAAACCAGCAGATGCGGAAGGCGGTGATGACCGGCCCGCAGGACTGGCCGGCACTGGTCAGCCCTTCCATGCTGTCGGCCACGCTGTGTTCTGCATCGGCTGCGGCCGGCGATGGCTCGCAGCGGCGCTCGCGGCGCGCAGGTTCATGCAGCGGCACCGCGCTGATCAGCAGCGGGAAGCTCAGGCTCATGCGGGTGGCCACCAGCACCGGCAACTGCGGGCCCTGCGGCAGGTGGTAGTACTGCCGGCCGTCCACCTCCACCGGCGCACCGGCGTGGTCGACCAGCCACTGCACCACGCTGGCCGGGAACAACTGTTCGAATTCCTCGCGCAGGAACCAGAACTGCGCGCCACCCAGCGGCAGCGTGCGCGGTTCGTTGTGCGATACGCAGGTGGTGATCACCTGCAGGCTGATCGCGTGCGGGCTCTCCGGCTCGCCGGCATAGCGGGGCGCATCGTGAAGATCGGCGAAGGTGAGCGGTGCGTCCAGCGGCTTGCCGGACAGCTGCTGCAGGCTCTGGTGCAGCCATTCGGTCAGCGCCGGCTTGCGCGCATCGCGGCCCAGGCCGCTGCACAGGCCCAGCAGGTTGCGCCGTGCCACCCTCGCCACCCGCAGCGCTGCACCGGCCACACCCGCACCATAGGCGCACAGCAGCGACGGCAGCAGGGTGGCCGCCACACCGCTCCAGCCGCCGCCCCACCAGCCCAGGCCGAGCAGCAGCGCCAGCGACACCAGCACTTCCAGCGGGGCGATCTCGAACACGGCCACCGCCAGGCACAGCAGCTTGCGCGGCCAGCCGTAGCCGCCGGTCAACGCGACCAGCAGCCGGTAGGCCGCCCGCGCACCGCGTGCCGGCTGGAACAGGCTGTAGATGAAGCCGCGCCGCGACAGCTGCGCCGACACCGCCGACAGGCCGCCATAGCCGGCGTCGTCAGCCAGGTGCTCGCCTGCCTGCTGGCGGCGATCGCCATAGGCCGCCGCTGCCGCCACCGCCGCGGCAATGGCGCCGGCCGAGGTCCCACCGATGCTCTTGAACCGATAATCGCGGGCCAGCGCCAGTACCGCATTGGGGTACACGATGCCGCTGGTGATGCCGCCCTTCATGACCAGATCGCAGTACTTGTCTGCCACTACCCTGCCCCCGCTGACTGTGCCTGAGATGCCACCCGACGCTACGGATGCAGTATGACGCGAAGGCTTCTCACAGCCTGAGAACCCGCCCACGGAAGGGCCACTGGCCGCCCCCGCCGTGCCGGGGCACACTGCGCCCAGGACACTCATGCAGGGATTGCCATGACCACCCGTCGCGCGTTCATCGCAGGCTGTGCCGCCGCCACTGCCGCCAGTGCCTGTACCCGGCGCGGCACGCCCGTGGCCAACGACATCAGCCAGCTGGAACCCACCGACGTGGCCGCGGTGCGGGCCGTTGCCGAAACGGCCGACCTGCAGGCCGCCCTGCAGCAGCACCGGGGCACGATCTGCGTGGCCGGCGGCCGCTACAGCATGGGCGGGCAGACCAGTGCGGCCGGCGCCCTGCAGCTGGACCTGACGCCGAGCCACCGCCTGCTGTGGCTGGACGTCGCGCGCAAGGCGGTGCGCGTGCAGGCCGGCATGCGCTGGCGCGCGCTGCAGGAATGGCTGGACCCGCACAACCTGTCGGTGAAGGTGATGCTGAGCTTCAGCAATTTCACCGTGGGCGGTTCGGTGTCGGTGAACTGCCATGGTCGCTACGTCGGCAGCGGCAGCATCGCCTCCACCGTCCGTGCGCTGCAGGTGGTGCTGCGTTCGGGCGAAGTTGTGGAGACCTCGCGCACGCAGCACCCGGAGCTGTTCGCCGCGGTCATCGGTGGCTATGGGCTGATCGGTGTTGTCAGCGAAGTCGAGCTGGACCTGGCCGACAACGAGCGCATGGCGCGGCACATGGAGCGGATGGCATTGGCCGACTATCCGCAGTGGTTCCGCGAAAACGTGGCGTCGCGCAAGGATGCGTTGATGCACAACGCCGACCTCATTCCTCCGCGTTTCGATGCGCCGGTAACCGTGACCTGGCGGCGCAGCACGGCAGCGCTGACTGACACCCGGCGCCTGATACCGGTGGGTGCGAACTATGCCCACGAGCAGAACATGATCTGGGCCGTCACCGAACTGCCTGGCGGCCCGCAGCTGCGCGAGAGCTCGGTGGTGAAGCAGCAGATTGCCGAACCGCGGGTGATCCATCGCAACCTGGAAGCGAGCCTGGACGTGGCATCGCTGGAACCTCGCACGCGCGCGATGTCGACCTACCTGCTGCAGGAATACTTCATCCCCGTGCGCAGCTTCCAGGCCTTCGCCACGCGCATGGCCGCGATCCTGCAGCACCACCGCGTGGATGCATTGAACGTATCGATCCGCCACGCGCCGGCGGATACGACCGCGTTGATGAAGTGGGCGAACGAAGAAGTGTTCTGCTTCGTGCTGTACCACAAGCAGCGACGACACCCGTGGGGCGACACGATGTCCACGCGCTGGACCCGCGCATTGATCGACGCCGCGGTGGACTGTGGCGGCCGCTACTACCTGCCCTACCGCCCGCACGCCACGCGCGACCAGTTCCAGCGCGCGTACCCGCAGTGGAACGCATTCGTTGAACGCAAACGCCAGTACGACCCGCAGATGCAGCTGGTGAACCACCTCTGGCAGCGCTACTTGGCCGCCCCCTAGAAATGGGGTCAGAGCCCGTTGCGATGCAACGGGATCCGACCCCGTGCCGTTCCCACAGATCGCGGAAAACCGTCGAAGGCGGGGTGGGTCCGGTTGAGGGGGTGTGAGCGGCATGGATGCCG
>NZ_JACVTV010000029.1:0-41367 GCF_016624625.1 Stenotrophomonas sp. S41
GCTGGCCTGTCACGCCGGAGGTCGCGGGTTCGAGTCCCGTCCGCTCCGCCATCCCGGATCCCAACAAGTTCTGCCCATGTGGAGCGGTAGTTCAGCTGGTTAGAATGCTGGCCTGTCACGCCGGAGGTCGCGGGTTCGAGTCCCGTCCGCTCCGCCAGCAGAGTTTGAAATGTCAAAGAAGATGCCCGTCGGTCCTGGACCTGCGGGCATTTTGCTTTTTCGGGGTCGATCTACGCCGGGCGTGGCCCGGCGCTACCGCAGCGATGCGACGCGGTCCAGCACCGCTTCCACCGCCAGATGCCGTTGCACGGATGCCTGCAGCGCGGCCAGCCCCGGGAACGCATCGGCCTGCAGTGCGCGTGCGAACAGCGCTGGCAGCTGATCCAGATCGCGCAGCCACAGCCCTGCGCCTGCGTCCTGCAGTCTCGCGGCGTGGTCGAACTGGTCGTAATCCAGTGGATGGACCAGCGATGGCACGCCGGCGCGCAGTGCGTGGTACATCACGCCGGCGCCACCGTGGTGCAGCACGCGGTCATAGCGGTGCAGGTGGCGCGCGTAATCGACGAATGGCAGCCGGTGCAGGTTCGGCAGCGGCTGCAATGCATCGCTTGTTTCATGCTGGTGGCCGTCGCTGACGTGGATCTGCCACTGCGGGTGCAGCGCCGCCAGCGTCGCCGCCGCCTCGGCCAGGCGCGGCTTGATCCAGTCCTGGTGGGTGCCGGCGGTGACCAGCAGATGCCGCGCGCCATCCACGAACGGCGGTGCTGCGTGCGTGCTGGGCGGTGTATGCAGCATCGGCCCGATGAACTGCAGCGCGCGTGGCCAGGTGCGCGGGAATTCCAGCTCCGGCACGCCCAGGGCGAGGATGCATTCATCTGAATACACGCGTTCGCTGCCATCGGCGCGATAGATCGACGGCACGCCCAGCCGCTGCATCGCCGGGCGCTGCCACGCGTGCACGCCGCGCTTGAACAGCCGGGTCAGCTGGCGGCCACCAGCATGCTGCAGCGCCTGCCAGCCCGTGCGCGCCGGGCGCTGGCCGCCCAGATACGGCGGCGGGCCGTCCATGCAGTCCAGCACGCAGGGCGAGGGCAGGCTGGTCCACCAGCGGATGCCGAGCTCGGCGGCCAGCAATCCGGCCGGGGGCAGGGTGAAATCGACGATGGCCAGATCTGGGCGTGCGTGCTGCCAGCGCTGCTGCAGCGATTCCCGCATCTGTTCCATCAGCCGCAGCGCCTGGGTCAGCTGCGCGTGCAGGCGCAGTGGATTGGCCTTGACCGGCGTGGGCGGGTTGGCGATCAGCCACAGCGCCGCCTCCTGGTCTGCCGACAACAGCACGCCACCGTTGAGTCCGCTTGCGGCGATCGCTGCCTGTGCGCCGGGCGTGCTCAGCACCGTTACGTCGTGCTGTGGCTGCAGCTGGCGGGCAATGGCGAGGATCGGGTGCAGGTGGCCGCTGTAGGGCGGGGCGAGCAGTTCGATCTTCATGCGTATTCCTGCTGCAGGCGCGCGGCCAGGTCGCGGGCGATGGAGAGCACGTCCGGCTGCTGCAGATAATCCATGTGACCGCTGTCGACCCACTGCCGTGCGCCGCGCCAGCCCAGCCGCGAGATCCAGTCCTGGCGGCCCACCAGGATCTGCAGGTGGGCGACCGCAGGTGCGCGGCGTGCGACCGGTCCGTAGGCCAGCACGCTGCAGCGCTGTGCGAGGGCTGGCGGCAGGGCGAGATTGGCCAGCAGTTCCAGCCCGCAGCTGCCGACCAGCAGCAGGGTGTGCGGTGCGGCGTGCAGCAGCTGGGCCAGTGCCGGCGCGTGCGCTGCGGCGAAACCCGGCTGGCGCGAGCGCAGGTAATGGCGGCTGTTGTGCCAGCTGGCCGACAGCAGCGCGGCGGGCTGGTGCTCGGGCGTGGCGGCGTCGTAGGGGAAATTGCAGGGATGCAGCACCCGGCCTCGTGCCAGCAGGGCATCGCCGAATGCGCGCTGGAGCGGGCTCAGCGCACAGCGCGCCGGATCGCTCTGCCCGGTGAGGAAGGCCAGTTGCAGTTGCGGTGTGGCCGTGGGCATCGGCTCAGCCGCCCTGGAAATCATCATTCGCCCGCACCTGGTACAGCCGGGTGCGCCAGCGGATGCGGCGCACGCAGGCCGCATGCAGCAGGTGGAATGGCTGCAGCAGTTCGGCCAGCAGCGATGCCAGCGGGCGATGACGGGCGCGACCGCCGGCGCGGCGCTGCAGGTGCACCAGCAGGCCTGTGCGCAGCACCAGCACCAGCGCGGCAACGAGTGCTGGCAGTCCGATCGGCGGCAGCACCGCCAGCACCAGCAGCACCCACAGCAGCAGCGGCGGCAGGCCATGCAGCACGCCGATCAACAGGCGCAGGCGCGGTGATTCATCGCGCAGCAGCAGCACCGCGAACAGCATCCAGCGGTGCATCTGCTGGCGGTAGCGCTGCAGCGTCGGCACGTGGGTCTGCACTTCCACCGGCGCGGTGGACTGGAACAGGCGCGCCCCCTGTCGGCGCAGCGCACGGGCCAGGGCCAGGTCGTCGGCCAGCATCCGCAGCAGCGGGGTGAATCCGCCCAGCTCACGCAGGCGTTCGCTGCGCAGCGCGTAGCACATGCCGTTGATCGACAGCGGCGGCAGCCACGGCAGCAGGCCGAGGTAGGTCAGCACCGCATTGTTGTTGACGAACTGCGCCATCAGGCGTGCGCCGCGCGCGCCGTCGTCGCGGTAGCAGGGCAGGGCGGTGACCAGGTCGGCGTCGGCCGCGCCCAGTTCATCGACCAGCTGCGCCAGCGCCGCCGCCGACAGGCGCGCATCGTCGTCCAGCACCAGCAGCACCGGTTCGCGCACCTGCCGCAGCACCGCGTCCAGCTTGAAGGTCTTCGGGTTGGTCCCTTCCGGTGCGGCCGGATAAATCAGGCGGGTGATCTGGTGGACGGGGTGTGCCGCGCACAGTGCGTCCGCAGTGGCGCGTCCGATGGCATCGGCCTCGTCCAGCAGCCAATGGAAATGCGCGTCGGGCAGCGCCTGCAGGTTGTGCTGCAGCACCTGCGCCAGCAGCGGGTCGCCGCCAAGAATGGGCTGCAGGATCGCCACGCCGCGGCCGTCGTAGCCGGCGGGCGCCTGCGGCCGAGGCGGGCGCTGGCCGAGGATGCGCAGCGCGCCGGCGGCTTTGAGGCCCATCAGCAGCAGGTACAGGACCGCCAGCAGCAGGCTGGCCAGGGCAATCCCGTTCAGGCTCAGGCCGACCATTGCGCACGCTGCTCGCTGATGAAGCGTTCGATACCGTCCTCCAGCGAAACCTGTGGTGGCCCCAGGTCTGCCAGCATGCGCTGCGGATTGAAGGTTTTTGAATAGGCGAAGGCGGCCACGCCGAAGCGGGTGATCGGCGGTTCGCTGCGAAGGCGCAGGATGCGCCAAGCGGCTTCGATCACGCTGGCCGCGCGCAGGGCCAGCGCGGTCGGCACGCGGCGGCGTGGGGCTGGCAGTTGCAGGGCGGCCAGCAATCGCTTCAGCAGGGCGTGCAGGTCCACCGGGGCGGCATTGGTCAGGTTGTAGGCCGCGCCCAGCTGCGGGGCCTGGGCGGCGCGCAGCAGGTACTCCACCAGCGTGTCGATGTGGATCAGGTCGATCTTCGGCGGGCCACCGGGGCTGACCAGCAGCGGCACGCTGCCGCGGCGCGCGGCCGCCAGCAGGCGGGGCAGCAGCACGGTGTCACCGGGGCCGAACACCGCGCGCGGGCGCAGGATGCAGGACGGGCCGTCGTAGCGGGCCAGCAGGCGTTCGGCCTCGGCCTTGCTGCGCGCGTATTCATTCAGGAAAGCGGGACCGATCGGGCTGTCCTCGTCCAGATCATGCTGGTGCGCCTCGCGGTAGAACACCGCGGTGCTGGACACCAGCAGCAGGCGCGGATGGCCGGCGCGGCGGCAGAACTCGATCACCTGCGCGGTGGTGTCCACGTTCTGCTGGCGGAACTGCGCCGGGCTGCCCCACGGGGCGACCCGGGCGGCGGCATGCACCACCACGTCGGGCCGGAACGGCAGCTCGAACGGCTGCGACAGGTCGCGCGCGGCGTAGTTGGGCAGGGGCAGCGGGCGGCGGGCGACACCGAAGGCCTGCACGCCGGGCACGTCGGCAAGGCGGCGCAGCAGGGCGCCCCCGACGAAGCCGGAGGCGCCGGTGACCAGAATGCGCATGGACGGGATCCTCCTTGTGCCTGTGACGCGCCGCAGCCGGGGCCTGCCGCCCATCTGACCGGCCAGTATGCGCCGGCTGCCGCGTCTGCGCCCAGCGCGGGCATGGCGTGGATGCCGCGCATGTGGCGCAGATCCTTGTCCCGCCTGCCTCCGGGCGGTTTTTGGTGCGGGCCGCGAAGCGGGTTACACTGCCGGGCTCGCCAATCAGGCCATGTGATTCCTCACCATGCTGCAGAAACTCCGCGACAAGACCTCAGGCTGGATCGTCACCGTGATCCTGGGGCTGCTGATGATTCCGTTCCTGTTCGTGATCGACAACAGCTACCTCGGTGGTGTCGGCGCACAGAACGTGGCCAAGGTTTCGGCACCGCCGACCTGGTGGCGCTCGGCGCCGTCGTGGTGGCCGGTGCGCATGCTGTGGCAGCACCACGAGATCAGCGCGCAGGATTTCCGCACCCGCTTCGAGCAGGAGCGCATGCGTGAGCGCCAGCAGCATGGCGAGAACTTCGACCCGCGCGCGTTCGAGAGCACCGAGAACAAGCTGGCCGTGCTGGACCAGCTGATCGACGAGCAGGTCGTGCGCCTGGTGGGCGAACAGGCCGGCGTGGTCGTCGGTGACGGCGCCGTGCGCGACTACATCATGACCATCCCGGCCTTCCTCGGCAGCGATGGCAAGTTCAACGAGAACAACTACCGGCTGGCGCTGGGCGGTGGCAATCCGCCGCGTACCCCGTCGCAGTTCCAGGAAGAAGTGCGTGCCAGCCTGCAGCAGTCGGTGATCCCGGCCGGCCTGCAGAACTCCGGCTTCGTCACCCAGGCCGAGACCGAGCGCCTGCTGAAGCTGCTGGGTGAAACCCGTGACGTCGAGCTGGTCGCGCTGCCGGAAGTCCCGGCCGATACCGCGCCGGTCACCGACGCGCAGATCAAGCAGTGGTACGAAAGCCACGGCAAGGATTTCCGCCAGGCCGAATCGGTCTCGCTGGAATACGTCGAGCTCAACGGTGCCAACCTGCCGGCGCCGGTGCCGGCCGACGAGGCCACCCTGCGCAAGCGCTATGAAGAAGAGAAGGCCAAGTTCGCGACCCCGGAACAGCGCCAGGCCTCGCACATCCTGATCACCGGCGACGGTGCCGAAGCCAAGGCCGCCAAGCTGGCCACCGAAGCCAAGGCGGCCGGTGCCGACTTCGCCGCGCTGGCCAAGGCCAACTCGGAAGACCCGGGTTCCAAGGACCAGGGCGGTGACCTGGGCTGGGTCGAGCGTGGCGCGATGGTGAAGCCGTTCGAGGACGCGCTGTTCGCCGCCAAGGCTGGTGACGTGATCGGTCCGGTCAAGACCGACTTCGGTTACCACATCATCAAGGTCGCGGCCGTGCGCGGTGGCGAAGGCAAGTCGTTCGAGGAAGTGCGTGACGTGCTGGCCGCCGAGCAGCTGAAGGCCGACGGCGAGCGTGGCTTCAACGATCTGGCCGGCCGTCTGGTCGATGCCATCAACAAGAGCCCGAGCGACCTGGTTGCCGCAGCCAAGTCGGTCGACATGCCGGTGCAGACCCTGGGCCCGATCACCCGTGCCACCGCCAGCGGTATCGCCGCCGATCCGGCCGTGCTGCGCTCGGCGTTCTCCGACGTGATGGTGCAGGACGGTACCGCCAGCGATCCGATCGCCCTGGGCGGCAGCACCAACCACAGTGTCGTGATCCGCGTGGCCGCGCACACCCCGGAACAGGCACTGCCGCTGGACAAGGCCCGTGAGCAGGTCATCGCCGCGATCCGTGCCGACCGCCAGCGCCAGGCCAGCGACAAGGCGGCTGACGCCGTGCTGGCCAAGCTGAAGGGCGGTGCCAGCCTGCAGTCGCTGGTGGCCAGCGACAAGCTGCAGGTCAGCCCGATGCCGGGCCTGCCGCGCAGCCAGCCGGTGCCGACCCCGGAAATCAACCGCGCCATCTTCAGTGCGCCGGTGCCGGCCGAAGGCAAGCCGAGCTTCGGCAAGGTCGACGTCAACGGCCACGCGCTGGTGTTCGTGGTGAACAAGGTCACCCCGGGCAACATCAAGGAAGTGACGCCGGAACAGCAGAAGCAGCTGAAGGACCAGCTGAGCCAGATCGACGGCATGGCGGCAGCCAAGGCCTACATCGACGCGATGCGCAAGAAGTTCGTGGTGCAGACCACCGAAGCGAACCTGTAAGCCGCCAGGCGAGCAGGACGAAGAAGGCCCGGCAATGCCGGGCCTTTTTTGTTGGCGCGTCCGCTGTATGTAGAGTCGAGCCATGCTCGACTGCTTTTGTGGAGACGTGAAGAAGCAGTCGAGCATGGCTCGACTCTACAAAGGGCGGAAGAGCGGAAGAGCGGTCGAGCAAGCTCGACCTCTACGAACAGCGGGGGCAGCCGCCGGCTGCGGCTGTCAGTCTTCGATGCGCAGCACGGCGCCGGGCTTCAGCACGCTGCTGCCGCTCAGGCCGTTCAACGAGAGCAGGGCCTTCACCGGCATGCCGTAGCGGCGGGCGATGGTCCAGGCTGATTCACCGTTGCGTACGGTGTGGCGGCGGTTGCGCGGGCGGTCGGCCGCGCTGGCCACGGTCCTGGCGACCTGCGGGGCCGGCTGCAGGCTTGCGCTGGGGGCAACGGCGGTCGCTGCGGTCGCAACCGTGGCGACATCGTCAACCGGGGCAGAGGCGGCGGCCACCGGGGCCAGCACGCGGGTGGTGCCTGACGGGCGGCTGCTGCCGGCCAGGGCTGGGTTCAGGCGGGCAATGCGGTTCGGGTCCAGCGCACGCTGCGCCGCCCACTGCTGCACGCTGGTGCCCGCTGGCAGGGTGTGGCCTTTCAGCACCGGCACGGTGCGGTCCAGCGAGGCCATCACGCCGGGTTCGTCTTCGGCATCCTCCAGCACACAGGCCAGGGCATGCAGCTTCTCGACGTAGGCATGGGTGACCGGCGACAGGCCGGGCAGGGCCGCCGGCTTGGCGTTCTGCGCGTTCATCCCCGCCTTGCGCATCGACTGCAGCACGCGGTACTCGCCGGCGTTGTAGGCCATGGTGGCCAGGCGCCAGTCGCCGCCGAACATGCCGTGCAGGGTCTTCAGGTAGCGCACCGCGGCCTGGGTGGAATCCACGGCCGACAGGCGGCCGTCGTAGCCGTTGGCCATCGGCACGCGGTGGTTGCGCGCGGTGGTGGCGATGAACTGCCACAGGCCGGTCGGGCCGCTGCCGTTGCGGGCGTTGGGGCGGTAGCCGCTCTCCACGAACGGGATGAGCGCGAATTCGGTGGGCAGGCTGGCCTTGCGCAGTTCTTCGACCACGTAGCCGAACAGCACCAGCGCATCGTCATCCTGGTTGGCCAGGCGCGAGGGGGCATGGGCGAACTGCTTCTGCCAGCGCGGGCTGGTGGCCTCGGCGTCGCAGGTCGGTTCAGCCAGGCCCTCGCGGAAGCTGGCGAAGATCTCCTGGCCGTTGCGGACCGAGGCGGCCGGCAACAGGGCCGGGTCCATCGGCACGGCCGACGCGGCGGTCAGGTTCTGGCTGATGCCGGCGCCCAGCGACTGCGCGCCCGCGTTTCCGGCCAGCCCCAGGACAAGGCCCAGGGCCAGCGGCAGACTTCGGCGCATCATGCGCGGAAGCCGTCTTTCCAGTGCCGGAGACCGGCCATGACATCGACGTCGTCCACGACATCGCGCCCCAGGTGCGCTGACACCGCCGCGCGGATCGGCGCGGTGTGCACACGCAGGAACGGATTGCAGTCCAGCTCGTTGGCCAGGGTTACCGGCAGGGTGGAACGGTCATCGCGGCGCATGGCCAAAGCCTCCTCTTGGCGCTGCCACAGGGCAGCGTTGGCGGGGTCGACATGCCGCGCGAAGACGGCATTTGACACGGTGTACTCGTGGGCGCAACAAAGCAGCAGTTGCACAGGCAAGGTACCCAGCTTGCGCATCGACGCCAGCAGCTGGGACGGCGTACCTTCGAACAGGCGCCCACAGCCCAGGCTGAACAACGAATCTCCGCTGAAAAGATGTTCAGCAGTGTGAAACGCGATGTGGCTGCGGGTATGCCCGGGCACGGATAGTACGTGGAACATCCGGCCCAGTGCCTGAACGCGTTCACCTTCGCCCACCCGTTCGGTGGCGGTCGGGATGCGCTCGTCGACCGGCGCGATCACACGCGCGCTGGGAAAACGCGCCTGCAGCGCGGGCACGCCGCCGATGTGGTCGTCGTGGTGGTGGGTCAGCAGGATGGTGTCCACGCGCAGGCCTTGGTCGGCCAGCGCCAGCACCGGCGCGGCATCGCCGGGGTCGACGACCACGGCGGCGCCATCGTCGGCGATCAGCATCCAGATGTAGTTGTCCGCAAATGCGGTCAGGGCAGTCAGTCGCATAGAATTGGACCATGCCCCTGCTGCAGAGCCACCGTCAAGCGAGCCTGGTGCCGTGGTTCGACAGCGAGCCGGCGGCAGCCCTGCGCCTGCTTGAGCGCCAGCTGTTGCTGCCACGGCTGGCCGGCCTGCCGTCCCAGCCCTGGCTGTGGATCGCACCCACCGCCGCCTGGCTGGAGGATGCGCAGCTCGGCGGCCGCGGCCTGCGCCTGTACCGCGAGGGCGCCGGCTATGCCGGTGACACCCGCTGCGCGCTGCCGCTGCCGCTGGCCAATGAAAGCGTCAACGCCATCGTGCTGCAGCATGTCACCGCCGCCGATGCCGATTACCTGCTGGATGAGTGCTCGCGCGTGCTGATGCCCGGCGGCCAGTTGTGGCTGAGCAGCCTCAACCCGTTCAGCCCCTTCCGCACCCGCTGGCGCCAGCATGGGCTGGTGGTGCGCACGCCGCAGCGGCTGCGCCTGCTGCTGGCCCGCCATGGCCTGGAATGCGATGACACCCGCTACCTGGGGCCGCTGTGGCAGGGCGCCGGCAGCCGCCGTCGGGCGGGCTGGGCGCCGTTGCGCGCGGCCTGCCTGTTCCATGCCGAAAAACGTACGCTGGCCCTGCCCGGGCCGACCCCGCTGCCGGTGCGCTGGCACGGCACCGTTGCTACCTGATCTGGAGTTGTATTGAAAACCATCGAAATCCACACCGACGGTTCCTGCCTCGGCAATCCCGGCCCGGGTGGCTGGGCCGCACTGCTGCGCTACAAGGGCCACGAGCGCGAACTGAGTGGCGGAGAAGCGCATACCACCAACAACCGGATGGAGCTGATGGCGGCCATTTCCGGCCTGGAGACGCTGACCGAGCCCTGCGACATCGTGCTCTACACCGACTCGCAGTACGTGCGGCAGGGCCTGACCCAGTGGATGCCGGGCTGGATCCGCAAGAACTGGAAGACCGCCGGCGGCGACCCGGTGAAGAACCGCGAGCTGTGGGAGCGCCTGCATGCGGCCACGCTGCGGCACCAGATCGACTGGCGCTGGGTGAAGGGCCACTCCGGTGACCCCGACAACGAGCGGGTCGACACCCTGGCGCGCAATGCCGCGATCCAGATCCGCGACGGCAGCCCGGTAAACTGAGCCCATGCGTCAGATCATCCTCGATACCGAAACCACCGGCCTGGAATGGAAGAAGGGCAACCGCATCGTTGAAATCGGCTGCGTGGAGCTGTTCAAGCGCCGCCCGACCGGCAACAACTACCACCAGTACATCAAGCCCGACGTCGACTTCGAGCAGGGTGCGCAGGAAGTCACCGGCCTGAGCCTGGATTTCCTGGCCGACAAGCCCGAGTTCGCGCAGATCGCCGAGGAGTTCCTGGCGTTCATCGATGGCGCCGAGCTGATCATCCACAACGCGGCGTTCGATCTGGGCTTCCTTGATTACGAGCTGTCCCTGCTGGGGCCGCAGTACGGCAAGATCACCGACCGCTGCACGGTGATCGATACCCTGGCGATGGCGCGTGAGCGCTTCCCCGGCCAGCGCAACTCTCTGGATGCCCTGTGCCGGCGCCTGGGCGTGGACAACTCGCACCGTGCGCTGCACGGCGGCCTGCTCGATGCGCAGATCCTGGGCGATGTCTACATCGCGCTGACCTCGGGGCAGGAAGAGATCGGCTTCGGCCTGGAGGACGACAGCGGGGCCGATGGTGCCGCGCTGCTGGCCTTCGATACCAGCCAGCTGCTGCCGCGCCCGCGCGTGGTGGCCACGGCTTCAGAGCTGGAGGCGCACACCGCGCGGCTGGAGCGCCTGCGCAAGAAGGCCGGCCACGCGTTGTGGGATGGCCCGAAGGTGGAAGAGGTCGCGAGCGCGTAAGCGCGTTGGTAGTGCCGGCCGCTGGCCGGCATCCACGACGCGTCATCCACGCATGGCGTGGATCTACGGGTTAATGGCAGCGCACCAATATGACGGTGATGTTGTCCGACCCACCGCCGTCCAGGGCCGAGGCGACCAGGCTGTCCACGCATTCCTGGGCGCTGGCGTCGTCGTAGGCGAGGGTGCGGGCGATGTCGCGGTCATCGACTTCCTCGGTCAGGCCGTCACTGCACAGCAGCAGCTGCATGCCCGGGCGCAGTTCGCCACTGGTGGTGGCCACGTTCAGATGGTTCGGGTCGGTCACGCCCAGCGCCTGGGTCACCACGTTGCGGTGCGGGTGGGCGCGCGCCTGTTCGGCGGTCAGGTTGCCCTGCGCGACCAGTTCCTGCACCACGCTGTGGTCCTGGCTGAGCTGGGCCAGCTGGCCGTCGCGCCACATGTAGGCGCGGCTGTCGCCGACCCAGGCCACTTCATAGCGGTTGCCCTGCACGCGTGCGGCGACCACGGTGGTGCCCATCGGCAGGGTGTCGTTGCGCCGCCGCGAGGCACGGATGATCTCCTCGTCGGCGGTGCGGATGGCGTGGGCCAGCGGGGCGCCACGGCGGATCTCGCGGACGATGGTCTCGCGGGCCAGGGCACTGGCCACCTCGCCGCAGGCGTGCCCGCCCATGCCGTCGGCCACCAGCCACAGGGCCAGCTCGCTGTCACCGTAGTAGGTGTCCTCGTTGAGCTCGCGGCGCAGGCCAGGGTGGGTGAGGTGTCCGAATTCGATCATGGTGGTTGCTGGGCGGGGTCATGCCGGGGAGAACGGCATCATCACGGCCAAGCGGACATCCGGCAAGGCGTTCAGTCAGAAATATTTCACATGATGGGCCGCAATGGCTTGTGGTCTGCCGCGCTTCCTCGTATGATGCGCGTCCCCGGTTCGCCGGGGAACACCTGGAGAGGTGGCAGAGCGGTTGAATGTACCTGACTCGAAATCAGGCAGGCGTTTATAGCGCCTCGGGGGTTCGAATCCCCCCCTCTCCGCCAGATTAAAAAAGAAGGGCTGCCGAAAGGCAGCCCTTCTTTTTTAATCTGGCGCGGGATGCGGTGCGCGCTTTGCGCGCCTCGCCCCGCCCCTGTCGGGGCAGCCCCTCAACAGAGGGGCTTGTTCCACCCGACGCGCCATCGGGTTGCTGTCACGCGGGAACAGCGTCTTCGCTGCGGTTACCATGTGCGCATCAATTGCTGGAGCGCTGCCATGACCGCTGAAATCCTCGTGCCTGTTTCTTTTGGCGAACTGCTGGACAAGATCTCGATCCTGCAGATCAAGTCCGAGCGCATCAGTGATGAAGGCAAGCTGGCCAACGTGCGCCGCGAGCTGTCCGCGCTGGATGCCACCTGGATGGGCCATCCGGCGGCGGTGAAGGACATTGCCAGGCTGCGTGCCGATCTGAAGGCGGTCAACGAGCAGCTGTGGGACATCGAGGACGAGGTCCGCCTGAAGGAGAAGGCGCAGGCCTTCGACCAGGCCTTCGTTGATCTGGCCCGCAGCGTCTACCTGCGCAACGACGAGCGCGCGCGCATCAAGAAGGCGATCAACCTGGCGCTGGGCTCGGCGTACGTGGAAGAGAAGTCGTACAAATAACCCCACGCCCTGCGTGGAGGGTGCGGGCCACATGCGGCCCGCACCGGTCGCTCAGCCGAGGTGATCGGCTACATAGCGCTCGAAGGCGGCGATGCCGTCCTCGACGGTGATCAGTTCCATCACATCGTCGAACTCGATCTTGGTGCCCCACTTGAGGTCGGCCGCCTGCTTGCCCAGGTACTTGCGCGCGGCATCGTCGTAGCGGTCCACGCAGTAGCGCCGGTCGGAGTACGGGCCGCTGCGGTGCGGGTTGCTGGCCGCATGCAGGCCCAGCACCTTGGTGCCCATCGCATTGGCGATGTGCATCGGGCCCGAATCCGGGGTCATCACCAGGTTGGCGCGGGCCAGCAGGGCCGGCAGCTGCTTCAGCGTGTCCCTGCCCACCAGGTCCAGCGCCGGCGCCGCCAGCTGGGTGAGGATGGCATCGGCCATGCTGCGCTCCAGTTCGCTGCGGCCACCGCACAGCACCACCTGCCAGCCACGCGCGCTGGCATGGTTGGCCACCGCTGCGTAGCGGTCGGCGTACCAGTTGCGCATGACGTGGCTGGAGCACGGCGAGATCATCAGCACCGGGCGGCCATCATCGGGCCACTGCGCCGCGGCCCACTCGTAGGCCGACGGCGGCACCGCCAGGTCCCAGCTCACTTCGGTCTGGCACAGCCCCAGCGGCTCGCAGAAACTGCCGATCGCATCGAGCACGTGGATGCCGGGCCGGTCGGGAATGCGTTCGTTGATGAACAACCCATGCAGGTCCTTGGAGCGGCTGCGGTCATAGCCGATGCGGCGCTCGGCCGGGATGAAGGCCGACAGCAGGTTCGCGCGGAACGCCACCTGCATCTGCAGCAGCGCATCGAAGCGCCCCGGCGGCAGCTGCTTGCGCAGTTCCTTGACGCCGGCCATGCCGGTCTTCTTGTCGTACGCATGGAAGACCACGCCGGGCAGGCCATCAAGCAGCTTCTGGCCGACCTTGTCGATGATCCAGTGGATCGGCGTGTCCGGGCGCGCGGCCTGCAGGGTGCGCACCAGGGGCACAACGTGGGTGACATCCCCCAGGGCAGACAGGCGCAGGAGGCACAAGGATGAGGACGCTGATGCCATGTGTTGTTAGACTCAATGGAATGGTCGTATTTGACGCCAATGAAGCGCTGACGCCATGCCGCGAGGGTCGCGGCATCGGGGCCATTCTGTTCGACCGCGAGCGGCTGCGGCAAGCCGAGGTCGGCCTGTTCTCGCCCCAGCACTGGGGCAGTAGGGCCCGGCCGGTGGCGGAAGGCGGTCGCGGCAGTGCCTGGTTCGTCGATGCGTCCTTCGGCCCTGGCGTACTGCGGCACTACCTGCGCGGTGGCCTGGCAGCCAAGCTCAGCCGGGACCAGTACATCTGGCGCGGCGCGGATCGCACCCGCAGTTTCGCCGAATTCCGGCTGATGCGTGCCCTGCGCGCGCAGAAGCTGCCGGTGCCCCGGCCGATCGCCGCCTTCTACATGCGTGAAGGCATGCGCTACCGCGCGGCCATCCTGATGGAGCGCATCGAGGGCGTACGTTCGCTGGCCGACCGTGCGCTGGTGGCCGGCCGTGGCGCACCCTGGGAAGAAGCGGGCCGGCTGATCGCGCGTTTCCATCGCGCCGGCCTGGACCACGCCGACCTCAATGCCCACAACATCCTGTTCGATGGCAACGGCCATGGCTGGCTGATCGACTTCGACCGCGGGGTGATCCGCATCCCGGCCACCGCCTGGCGCGAGCGCAACCTCAAGCGCCTGCTGCGCTCGCTGGTCAAGCTGCGCGGCGAGCGCAGCGTGGAAGACGTGCAGAAGGACTACGCGCGCCTGCGTCGCGCCTACGACATGGCCTGGAACCGGGGCACCTGATGGACTGGTCATTGCGTTTCCTCGGCGTCGGCAATGCGTCGGCGGTCGAGCTGGGCTCGCCCATGTCGGTGATCGAGCGTGATGGCCGGCCGTGGCTGACCATCGACTGCGGCGGCGAAGGGCTGACCGCGTTCAAGGCGCACTACGGGCACCTGCCGCAGGCGGTGTTCGTCACCCATGTGCACCTGGACCACGTGGCCGGCTTCGAGCGGCTGTTCGTGGATACCTTCTTCAACACGCACCGGCGCGGCAAGGTGCGCCTGTACGTGCCGGCCACCGTGGTGCCGCTGCTGCACAAGCGCGTGGCCGATTACCCCAACGTGCTGGCCGAGGGCGGCGCGAACTTCTGGGATGCGTTCCAGCTGATCGTGGTGGGCGATGCGTTCTGGCACGAGGGCGTGCGGCTGGAAGTGTTCCCGGCGCGCCACCATTGGCCGGAGACCGCCTACGGGCTGCGCCTGCAGGGCGCGCTGACCTGGAGCGGCGATACCCGGCCGATTCCGGAGATGCTGGCGCGCTTCGCCAATGACAACGAGCTGATCGCCCACGACTGCGGCCTGCATGGCAACCCGTCGCACACCGGCGTGGATGACCTGGAGCGCGAATATAGCGCCGAGCTGCAGTCGCGGATGATGCTTTACCACTACGCCAGTGCGGCCGATGGCGAGGCGCTGGCAGCACGTGGGCACCGGGTCGCGCAGCCGGGGCAGTGCGTGCCGCTGGCGACGCCGACGGCGCCGCACGTGCTGGCGCAGGATCCGCCGTGAACACCTCCGGCCAGCCTGCCGACGCGGCGCTGGCGGCCGAGCTGGAACATCTGGAGCGCGCGCTGCACACCCCGCAGGTGCGCGGTGATCGTGTGCGGCTGTCGGAACTGCTGGATGAGGATTTCAGCGAGATCGGCAGCTCCGGCCAGTGCTACGGCCGTACGGCGGCGCTGGCGGAGATCCCGCTGGAGCGGGCGCAGGTGCAGATCGAATCTGAACAGTACGCAGTCTCGCTGCTGACGCAGGACTTGGCCCAGGTGCGTTACCGCAGCCGCTACCACGTGGATGGCCAGCCGCAGCGCTGGGTGCTGCGCAGTTCGCTGTGGCGTCGGCATGCGCAGGAATGGCGGGTGGTGTTCCATCAAGGAACGCCCGAAGCACGGTAGCGCCGGGCCATGCCCGGCGAAGGGCGCCAACCAAGGTTGGCCGCTACCAGGGCGGGGCACGGCCCAAAAAGGCGGTGGCCCCGCCGGCTGACCTCGGCGCCCGCGTCGATCGATACCGTTGCTGCCTTCCGGCCCTGGCGGGATTTTCGACCTAGCGTCGCGAGGGGCCGACGGGGCCACCATAGAGACGTTGGCCGCCCAAGGGCGGCCGGTTCACGGATCAGGGGAAGCAGCGCGTCGCGCGCCGGAGACCACAGCCGGACTGCACATCGGCTGGCCGATGGCAGGCGCGCATTCTAGCGCAGGCAGGCAGGTGCGCGCCAGCGTCACGCGCGGTATTCAATCCCCGCGTTGCCACAGCAGGTGCAGGTCGCCGTCCACGAAGCCCAGGCCGACGCCCTGGGCCAGGCGCAGAGACGCACCGGGCGTGCCTTCCTGCACCAGCGGCATCAGCAGTCCGCGCATGTTTTCCAGACAGCTTGCCCAGTCCGGCCCGGTGAACGCGGTGGCGATCTCGAGTGGCGGATGGCTGGGGCGCCAGCACTCGTCGCATGGCCAGTCCGGATCATTGGCATCGAAGCGCTCGCAGCCGACCAGTTCCAGGGTAAAGCTGGCCTCGTCGTCGGCCGCACCGTCCACCAGGTTGAAGCAGTAGCCGCGCAGCGAGGCCGGGCGCGGCTCGCGCAACGTTTCCGCCAGCCACGTCGTCAGATCCTCCTCAACGCCCATGCAGCACTCCGGACGAAAACGCCATTATGGCATGGCCTGTCCGCCTGAATCCCATGTAATCACAGTGCGCGCAGCACGGCCCCGCGCATCCGGCGTTGCTAGAATGCGGCCGCAGGAGGAACGACCTCCCCCGCATCGGGAATCAATGACCAGGACGGCCTGGCCCTACCAAGAGGAGGGCCGTCATGGCCTGGATCTATCTGTTGTTCGCTGGCCTGCTGGAAATCGTCTGGGCCGTGTCCATGAAGCAGTCCGAAGGCTTCAGCAGGCTCACCCCCACCGTGGTCACCCTCCTCGGCATGATCGCCAGCTTCTGGCTGCTGGCCGTAGCCATGCGCAGCCTGCCGCTGGGTACCGCCTACACGATCTGGACCGGCATCGGCGCGGTCGGTGCGTTCGTGGTCGGCATCGTGTTCCTCGGCGAGCAGGTCAGTGCGATGCGCATCGGCGCGGCCGTGCTGATCGTCTGCGGCCTGGTGCTGATGAAGCTGTCCAGTAGCTGAGGCCGCTGGACGCAGGGGCAGTCGCTGCCCTGCCTGGAAGATCCACGCCGAACGTGGGTCTTCCAGGCGTGCAGGATCAGCGCTGGGCGATGCTCGAATGCAGGGGAATCAGATCGGTGCCGTCAAAGACGACCTGGATCTGCTGTGTGCCACGGGTAGCGCGCTCGCCGTTCACGAACAGATCGGTTTCGATGGCATAGCGGCCCTGCGGCATGCTCGACGGGAACGTGATGGTGAAGGTGTTTTCATAGCCGCCGCTACCGCGGGTCGTGCTTGCGACCTTTTCGCCTTTTTTGAACGGCTGGTTCTGCCCCGGTTCGTAGATGCGGATTTCTTCCTTGACCTGTTGGATCGGTGTACTGCGCCCTTCCACGGCTTCGATGTTGGAGATCACCCGCAATGGCTCGCCACGGCGCACGTTGGCGGCCGACAACTGCGTGTCGTAGCGCAGCACTTCAGGCTGTTCGGGCAGCTGGGCATAGCGGGATCGATAGTCGCTCTCGACGTCCTGCGCGCTGCGGGTGCGCTTGCTCTGTGCATTGATGACAAAACATGCTGCAACGCCGGCGGCGGCACCGACATAGGCTCCCCGCTCGCCTTCGGCCAAGGCCCCCGCGCCGGCACCAAGCACCACCGCGCCCAGGCACTTGCCCCAGTCCGAGCGTGTCATGGTGCCCTCGGCGCAGCCACCCAGGCTGACGGCGATGGCGGCGGCGAGCAGCAACGAGTGCCTGCCAGGAGAAAGGGAGAGGGAGTGGTTCATGATCGGTCCTTGGTCGATGGGGTCATTCAATAGTGGTTTCGCGCATGACGCGGCCGCGTTCGCTGCGTGCCTGCTGGATCACGTCCCGCGCATCTCTCGAGCTGGGGTTGATCGACAGCGCCGACTCCGCCAATGCAATGGCCACGTCGTACCGGCCGGCCCGCAATTCGCGCCTCGCCTTGTCGATCATGGAAACCTCCTGCCCGCTCTGGGGCGTCGATGCGTCGCCACGCGAACTGCTGCTGGGCGGGTCGAAGGTGATTTCCTTCTGGATGACACCTGCGGCGGCTTGCCCGGAGATGATGGCCGGCATGTAGCGCCAGCGTGAGGCCGCTTCTTCCGCGGCACGATCCAGGTAACGGTTTCCACTTGAGCGGAAAACGCTCACATGCCGTGCGGTGCCATCGGCTCCCACGTTGATGGTCAGAACCACCGAGCCGCCTGCACCGTCGCGCAGTGCCTGGCTTGGGTAGCGCACGGGTGGATCCTCCTGCGCGCCGGGCAGTAGTGACGCGGGGCGGTCAGGGATCGCCGGCGGTGAGGGGCCCTGGGTCGGAACCGCGAGTTCGGCGGCATCTTCCGCTTCGGCGCGCTGGCGTTCCAGGGCCGCCTTCTCGGCTTCTTCGACGGCTGCCCGTTCTGCTGCCTCGCGCTGCTGCCGCTGCAGCTCTGCGGCCTGTTGTGCCTGGTTTTCGAGCTGTTGACGCAGATGCTGGGTGCGCTGCTGCAGATCGCTCCAGTACGCGGTGGGCGCACTGCGCCTCAGGTTGGCCAGTGCGGCATCCGCGCAGGCCGGGTCCTCGTTCTGCAGGCAGGCTTCCACCGCAGTACGCCATTGCTCGAACTGCGTGCCATCGGTGGTTTCCTTCTTGCCGTCATCACGCAGGAACATCGCAGCACCCACCGAGCCCACCACCAGGGCCACCAGCACCACCGGCAGCCGTGAGCCCGTGCGCCGGGGCGGTGCCGCAGGCGCGGGGCGCGGGTCAGGCACCACTGCGGCCGCATCCCCAGCCGCGGGCGGCTGCACGACCTTCTGTTTCTTCTTTCTGCCGGGTGCGGCCGATGCAGCAGCATCCTGCACCGTCACCGCTGCCGGCGACGGTGGGATCGGCGGCAGCGACGGGACCGGTGGCGGCAGTGCGTCGTTGTGCGGAACGGTCTCCTGCACGACTGCATCGGCCTTGGCAGTGGCCGGTTGCGAGCGGCTGCAGAACGGGCAGAAGGCGACCGCGGCTGCGAAGGGGCGTTCGCAGGCCGGGTTGACGCAGGTAATGGCAGAGGGGCGGGATGTGGCCATGGTAACCAGCTGAAATCAGGCGACAGGCAGCGGCGGCGGCGGCGGCGCCATCGGTGCTGCAAACAGTGAAGCGAGCTCCGGCAGCGCACTGGCAGCCGTCCAGGCAAGGCCCTCGCGCCACAGCAGACTGCTGCCGGTGATGCTGCCTGCGGCCACGTACTGCTGCAGGTGCTGCACCGTGTACGGACCCAGTGACTGGCCGTTATGGGCCAGGTAGTACTGGTATGTCACGCCCGGCGGAGGAGGCGGCAATGGGCTTCCAGGCGGGGGCGGCGGAACCGGGCCGGTTGCGAGGGCTGGAGCCGCCTGTGCAACGGTCGCAGCAGCCGCAGCAGCCGTCATTTCATAGAACGCGGCCGTCACCTGCCGCTTATCGCCGCGATCCTGCGCCACTTCATCGCCGTACGCATCGCCGGTCGAACCTTCGATGGTGCTGGTCCACGTGTTGAACAGTGCCTGTGCCTGCTGTTCGATGGCAGCAGCTTCATCGCCGGCCTGCTGCTCAAGACGGTTGCGATACTCCTGTGCAAGCATCTCGCTCAGCTTGTAGGGGAAGCGCTTCTTCAGGCTCTCGCGACCCTGTTGGTCTTCTTCCTTCTGCGGCTTGTAGGCAACGCTGGCGATGTGGCGGAACAGGTGCATCAGCAGGGCCAGCTGCACCGGCTCGCGCAGGTTGGCCGTGCGTGCGCGGACCTGGTCCTGCAGGTTGCGCTTGTCATTGCCGTCGAGCCCGCTCTGACGCACGGCAAACTCATCGCCGATGCTGAAGCTGTCGCCCTCAAGCTTGATTTCATACTTGCCATCGGGCCGTCGTTTCAGCACGCCAAGGCCCAGTGCATGCAGGTACAACCGGAAGTCTTCGGCGAACTGGCGGTACTGGTCCTGCGAGAACTGCATGGGCTGGACGAACTGGCTCACCCGCTTGTGCGTATGCAGGGGGATGAGCGCCGCTTCGGTCCGGTATGCGGCCTGGTAGGTTGGCAGCGGGGTCAGGGCAGGGGCCGGGAAACCGGACAGCTCGGTGAAGCAGACAAGCTTGCCCGCGATGCCCGACTCGACGAAGGACAACTGGCCAGCGGTCATGCCGATGCCTTGTGGCAGGGCCTGTTCCAGCTGGGCGCCATACAGGCTGCGGAAGGTGCTGGCGTTCTTCACGCCGATGAGGCAGGTGTAGCGATCCTTGTTGATGCCAAATCCACCGTTGAGGTTCAGCGGTACCCACGGCATCGCGCGCTGCATCAGCAGCCTGAAGGTCTCGCGCAGTTGATCCGGGGTCAGCGCCACCAGTGCCTGCATCAGCGGATCCTGCTGGCTGCGCGCGCTCTGTGGCAGCTGCGCGGTGGCTTTGCTGCGCAGCTTGGTGACCAGCTCCTCGGCCCCGCCATCGCTGACCAGCTTCTGGAACAGCGTCTGTGAACCACCAAAGTCCTTGAACGCATCCTTGGCCCACTGACGGAACTCGAGCGGGTCGATCGCAGCGACTTCCTCGTCCTGCGGCGCCTTCAGTGCGATCAGGGTGGCGTGCTTCTCCGCGATGGCCGCTTCGATCTTGGCGATGTCGCGGTCGATGCGCTGCAGCAGCTGTTCGACCGATTGACGACCTGCCTGCAGCCGGCCGACGAACCCGCTCCAGACCGGGCGGCCGCTGGCATCGACTCCTTCTTTCTCGCCCAGCCAGCCGGAGACTTCGCGCAGCAGCGCAGCTGCCTCACGAGCCGCCACGGCGCGTACATAGAACAGCAGGCGATCGCCAATGGTTTCCTTGATCTGCGCCAGCACCGTCTCGGCCTGTTTTTCCTTGCCGCTGATGCGTGCCAGCAGACCGCGGCCGGTGGTTTCCTTCAGGCGTTCGAACTCGCGGGCAAGCTCGCCGTTGCTCAGGCGCTCACTGATCTCGGCAAAGCGCTGTGCGTTGCGTTCCAGTGCGGGAATGATGCCGGTGGCGTCGTTTTCCAGCCGATCCTTGATCATCTCCACCAGGGCCAGCGTGTAATCCAGGCCGCCCCGCTCATCGTCGTCCAGGCGGCGGAAGATCTGCGCGGGCAGTGCAAGCTCGTCGATGATGCGTGCAAAGGCCTGCTGGCGATTCTCGCGGATGCGGACCTCGTGGTTGCGGTCGGCGCTGTCCACGCGGTTGCCCTGGGTATCGCGCTCCAGCTGCTTGATGATGTCCTGGACATGCAGCGGCCACTGTTCGCGGTCTGCGCTGCCGAACATCAGCTGCTGGAAGGCTGCCTCGACCTTCTGCTCGATCTGGGCCCCGATACTGTTGTCGCCGCTGACCTTCAGCAGTTCGTCGGCGACCTGGTAGTGGGTGAACTCGCCGTTGACGGTCGCCAGGTCACCGCGGGACAGAAACTGCGGGATCTCGGTGAACGTGCGCGGCACCACCGACAGCTGCTCGCGCATGAAATCATCACGCTCCTTGTCGGTTGGGCGGTTGCCCGCAACCTGCGCAGTCGCCACGCCGAAGAATGCCTTCAGCATCGCCTGGACCTGCTGGTTGATACGGACGTTCTGCCGCTGGTCGACCTGCGTGTCCAGTACGGCCTGGCCAACGCCGGAATAGCTGGCAGTGAAGCGCATTTCGGTATCGTCGCCGTAGTCCTGCGGGAGCGGGACCGAATAGGCGCGGATCTTGTGCTGGTTCTGGTTCACCGCGACCGAACGCTTGCGGTTGGCGAAGTCCTGGGAGGTGAAGTCAGTGAAGAAGATGTCGGACAACATCTCGTAGATGTCTTCCTGCTCGCTGGTCTTGGCCATCGCAACATTGGTGTTGTCGACGATGTACACATCATCGAACGGCCGTGCATCGATGCTGAGGTTGTCCGAGGCGTTCCACTGCTTGACTAGGCGGGTGCCGCGCAGCGCGGTCTCCAGCTCCATCAGTGCCGCGTAGCCGTTGGCCTGGATGCGGTCGGGATTGGTCGTGCTGACAAAGCCGCCGGGCAGGACCATGTACAGGTCCACCTTGCCGTCGACGTTCTTCTCCTTGAGGATCGCCTTGGCCAGGTAGCCCATGTCCAGGAAGGAGCCGGAGCCGGTACCGCCAGCCACTGAACCGGTGATCACCACGCGGACCTTGCCGGGCTCGATTTCCAGGCCCAGCCGCTTCAGTCGTTCCGCACGTGCACCGATGTTGCTCAGCAGCGTTTCCAGCTTGTCACGCAGCTTGTCGCGGATCATCGGGTACTTGTCGAAGAAGTACAGCCTCGACAGGGCGCGGATCTGCCCGGCGCCCTTGCTCGGGTCGATGCCCAGGTTGGCGATCTTGTCCGGCGTCAGCGGGAACCATTCGGCCACTTCGCGATGGCGACGAAGTTCATCGTTGGAGTGGGTGTACTTTGCGAGGTCCAGCCGCTCGATGATCTTTTCTTCGGAGGTGAAAGCGACCTGCTCGGCAATCACATCGGTCTTCACCGACTTGCCGTCCTGGGTCACTTCGCCTGCATCCAGATCGAAGTTGATGAACTGGGCAACCGGGAAGTCACTCAGCTCTTCCACCCGGGCGTTGCCACCCCAGATGGCATTGAGGATGCGTCGGCGAAGGCGGATGTTGACCTTCATGCCGGTGCCGCCGAGGGCGATGAACAACGTCGGCCGGATCTTCTCGGTCACCTGGGTCGGCGCGGCGGCCACCGTCGAGGAATTGTCGCTGGACTGGCTCATCGTCTGCTCCTGCTTCAGCGCTTGGCGGAGAAGGTGGCAAGCCAGGCCACCAGCGAAACCAGGGCCAGGCCCCCCAGCGGGAACAGATAGAGCGGTGCGAGGAACCGGCCGCTGTTGACGAAGCCAAGTACCGCAGCTGTGGCAACGGCCATCAAGCCCAGGAACAGGAACCAGCCCGACGCATTGGCCCGGCTGGGCGCCACGCGTTCCTTGACGCGCCAGTTCGCATACGCGTTCTTGATCACGAAGAACACCACGGCCAGGACCAGCAGCACGACGCCGCCGATCAGCGCATCACGGCTGTTGGTCTGCTCGCCCACCGTCACATCCCAGTCGCCGGTCAGGGTCAGGCTGGGCTGCTGAGGGGTGGTGGTGGGGGTGGCAGCATCCGTCGGCGCCGGATCAGTGGCAGGCTGGTCGGTGACGGGGGCGGGAAGCGAACTTTTCTGGCTCATGCTCTGTCCTTGGGCGAATGCAGCGAATGGGGGTTACTTGAGGCGGATCGGGGTATCGGCATGGACCCAGGCCAGGCGCGCGCCGGTGAGTCCTCGCTTGAGCGTGGCCACGTGTTGTCCATGGCTGTCGATCACGTTGGCCGAGGCGAAGGGCTTGAGCCGGAACTGCTGGCTCTGGCCATCGACAACCACGGTGCAGGCACGGGCGCCGCCCAGCAGAAGTGCTGCAAGCAGCGCTGCGGCAAGCAGGGCAACGCCGCCGCCGTAGACAACGACTGCAGGCCAGACCGGGTACTGGACCTTGAGCAGCAGCGGCACCCGGGTGACCGAACTGTTCAGCTGCACGGGTGGCAGGAACACGTCCGGAAGGGCGTCGCCGGGGAAAAGCTCGGCCATGTGGGCGATGAAGGCGGGCGATACCTGCAGCTGCTGGTCATCCAGGCGGATGTCGATGGCACCGCGCTTCTCGTAGCCACTGCGCAGCAGTACTTCACGTGACCACTGAGAAGGCAGCGGCGGCAGTCGCAGCGCCAGCGTCAGTGGATCGCTCTGCTGGCCCGGTTCCAGTGCCTGCACGGTCTGCGTCGACAACGTGCCTTCCAGGCCGATCGCCGGCGGTGTGACCAGCGACGTGCGCGCGCTGTGGATCTGGTAGGGGTTGAACAGATTCTCGAAGCGGCCCTCGACCTGCGCCGTGCGCGCGAGCGTGCCGGCATCGAAGGACAGCACGAGGGTGGAACGATCGGCGGCAAGACCGGCCTGGATGCCCGGGGAATTTTTCACACCGGTCGGCAGGAACCGCACGGCCGCCTCTGAAAGCGGCTTCAGCCGCACGTGGCCTTCCGGCAACAGGGCGGCCAGCGAGGGCTGCTGCAGGATGGCCTGCAGGGCGGAGCTGGCGGGTTCGCCATAGGCGAGTGCGTAGATCATCAACCCGTTGGCGCGGTAGTGCTTGCCCTGCACCGGCATCTTCAGGGGGAACGCAGCAACCCGGGTGATGACCGGCTCTTCGTGCAGCAGTTCATAGAATTCCCGGTTGCGGGCGATGGTTTCATCGCTGTTGTTCGGGCTGTTCTTGTTGTTGGTGATCACCCAGATGATGCCGGGCCGGCTTTCCAGGCCGGTCTCAATGGCGCCCAGCAGGGCTTCCTTGAAATCCGTATCGGCCAGCGCACCGGACTGCTTGTGTGCCAGGCCCGCCTTGGCCAGTGCCTGGCCCAGACCAGGGTGGCTGCCCGGCCCGCGATAGACCCATTCGGGGGACGGGTGGCGTGCATCAGCCTGGTTGAACAGGCCGACCACCACCTCGCCATTGCCGCCGGCGGCCTGGCCAAGCCGGGTGACCAGCGGCTTGAAGGGCGACGCGGGATCTTCGTAGAACGGCTCCATCCAGCCGGAGTTCTGCACGAGGATCGCCTGGCGCAGGGGTTCGGCCCATGCAGGAATGCTGGCGCCGAGCGCCATCGCCAGGATGATCAGCTGCAGGCGCCGCATCAGCGCACGCTCCATCGCAGCAGCGTGCCGCGGTCGTCGATCCAGAGCCACAGCGCATCGTCGTGCATGAACCATTGCGCGTTCCAGGGTTCGGCCGCGTCCAGGGTGTAGGTCTGGTTGGGGAATGCCGGCCAGCCAATGCAATAGCTGGCCTGCTGCCTGCCACGGTTTTCATAGAACGACAGCAGGCTGGTGCGGCGCTCATTGGGGACGCGCAGGTACATCAACATGCCGTTCTGTTCAATTTCCAGGAACGGATGGATGACGTTGTCGGAGGCGTCCGGATGGTCATCCGGGTCGTAGTCCGCCCAAGGGCGATCCACCCGCACATTGAGCTGGAAGGTGCTGGCGCCGGTGCCCGCGGACGCGCGTCGCAGCGGGTTTTCATGTGGCAGGGAAGCGCCGAGCAGGACCGACACGGTGCTCTTGTCTTCGCGCTGCAGCAGTTGCCAGTCGCCATCGCCGTTGCGGTAAGGCGGGCCCAGAATGGGCCGTGCCTGCATGCCGGACGGCCAACCGTGCCAGCGGACGTCGATGTTCTCGCCGTTTTCCTGCACCTGCAGCCAGCCGAGTTCGCCGATCCAGGCCAGCCCATGTCCATTGGCCACCACGACGGGTGCCGCAAGCAACGGCATCTGTGCGGGCACGTCGCCCTGCACAGGCAGCGTGTTCCAGCGGCCCTGCTGATGCATCGCGATCTGCGCCCGCCCACCTGCGTGCAGCGGAACCAATGCAGCATCGCCCAGGCGACCGGGCGTCCCCATTGCAGTGCCTTCGCAGCGGTCTACGCTGTACTGCATGCGCAGAGGGTCGATCTGCACGAAATCCGCGCCAGCGTCGTTGGCAATCACCAAGCCGGAGCCCGTCGCGGCGGGCAGTGCAGCCACCGCCGAGGCCCAGTGGTCGAAACGGTGGCGCGCCAGCGGCAGCTTGCTGGCGCGCAGTTGTACCCAGCGCTGGCCATGGCGCTGCCAGATCCACAGCGAACCACTGCGGCCCAGTGCGAACAAAGCGTCGCGATGGCCACCAGCGTCGCTGGCGATGTAGAGCAGACCGTTGCTGGCTGGCGCGTCAACGCGCACGGCGCTGCTCTGCATCGTGGTTGCCGTCGTGCGCCAGTGTGTTGTCAGCCGGCCGACCAGCTCGGCCAGCGCCGCGCCGGCGTCTTCATCGCAGATCCGGTTGCCCTGGCTGCTGGCGCATGGCGGCAACCAGTTCTGGCTCCGGATGTCCGGCAGTGGCGAGCCGTCGAAAGGCGAGAACTTGAACTGGCGGGGCAGAAATCCCGCGTCGCCAGGCGCAGTCCGGGCACCCGCGAGGTAGTCCAGATCGGTCAGGACCGATGGAACAGGCAAGCCATCCAGTTGCTCAGCGTCGAATCGGTGGCCGTCCTGCGTCCACGCATCGTTATCCAGGCACCACGTGGTGCCTCCTGCACTTTCGGCAATCACGCCGACCCCCTGTGTCCATGCGCCGTGAAGGATATCCTAAAATTCTCTGACGGCGGTCACGGTTTTTCCCTACAGCGTGTAGGGAAAAGCCTTACATCCCGGACGCTGGGCCGAACCCTGTCGTGGCGCGACCCGACGAGGGGCTGCGGATCGGGCGGCGCAGTGCGGGCTGGGCCCTTGGGGATCGCAAGCGATCGCGTCTGCGGTGATCAGGCGGAGATGCCTGCCAGCGCCGCGTACATCACCACCACATTGACCAGGAAGAAGTAGACGCCGCCGATGAGGGTGTAGCGCAGCACGGTCAGCAGCTTGTTGCCGCCGTACACGCGCTGCTGCATCCACAGCAGGTAGACCGGCACCGCCAGCCACAGCAGTGCCGTGATCCACAGGCCGAGCGTGGCGACCAGCGGCGAGGCGAGTGCATTGCTGATGCTGGCGACCAGAAAGGTTGCCAGCACGACCATCATCAGCCAGCAGTGGCTGTACAGCGCCACTACCAGATGTTCCAGGTAGCCCATCGATCGCGGGATGTAGGCAATGCGCAGGACCAGTCCGAACACCGGCATCAGGAAGAACAGCGCGCCGGGCAGTGCGGTCAGGATCGCCTGCATGTACAGATCGGTCTTGCCGCCCATGCGCTGGATGTTGGCATTGCCGTTCTGCAGGCGCCGGTTGAGCCAGTTGTTGGCGAACTGCGGCAGGCCGGCGAGCACGATGGGATTGGTATCCGCATCCCAGGGCTTGCCGTTGATGCTGTAGTTGAAGAACGTGCCGTGATCGTCGTCGGCCGGCGGCGCGGGGGTGTCGGTAGGCGCGCCGAGCTCGGCCCTGCGCTGTGCGGCGGCGGCATTGACCGCAGCCCGGGCAATGGCGAAACCGGCGTTGCCGGTATTCGTGGTGCTGGCCTGCTGGTCGATCAGTGCCATCTGCTGCGCGCGTACGGCTTCGACCTGTTCGGCGGTGGTGGCCTTGCCGAACAGCGAATTGCCGCTGGCGCCTACGTTGAAGTCGTCGACGTGGACGAACATCTTGCCGATGAAGAAGGTGAACAGAGTGAGGATGACAAACAGCCGCAGCGGCTGCACGTAACCCACCCGGCGGCCCTTGAGATAGTTCAGTGCAATGCGGCCGGGCACCCACAGGTCGCGCAACGTGCGGAAGATGCGCCCGTCCAGGTGCCAGAACGATTCGAAGACTTCCTCGATGGCGTGGCCGACATGCTTGAGCGGATTGTGCGCGGACTGCCCGCAGTGATGGCAGTAGTGGCCCTGCAGGGCGGTGTCGCAGTTCTCGCAGGTGCCGTGTGCCGATGGATCGGCGTCGGGCAGGGCGGCGTGCACGCGGTCGATCGAGCTCATCGGGGCAAAGGGCCGTGCGTAGGGTGAAGGCGCCTACGATAGCGATTTTTCAGGTTTCGTTCAGCTTTTGGGGCAGGGGAGTTTTTGGGTGCGCAGGGTGTCTCATCCACGCGTGGCGTGGCTCTACTGCAGGCGTACTTCCATGTGCACGGCGTGGATTCCCGGGCCGTGACCGTCCGTTACCCGTTGGGTGACGCGGAAGCCCAGCCCGGCGTAGAAGCCCTCGGTGTGCTGGCTGGTGCTCAACGCAACGCGCTCCACGCGGGGGTCGGTGGCGGCCTGCTGCAGGCGCACCCGTGCAAGATGGCGGCCAAGTCCTTGTCCGTGGCGGGATTTCTCGACCATCCCCCAGCAGAATCCGGCGGTCCCGTTCGCGGGAGGAGACAGCCCTCCGCAGGCGACGACGCTGCCGTCGAGTTCGATGACCTGGTAGGCGTGTTCTTCCGCCAGCCCGCGCAGGAACGACTCGAAGTCCGGGCGTTCCTCCGGCGCGAAATAGGTTGGCAGATTGCTGTCAAAGATCGCCAGGCAGGCGGCCAGATCGTTGCGGTGGTAGGGCCGGGTCCTCATGGGGTGACCATAGCGCATGGGACCGGCAGGGGAGCGGGATCGGGCGGCACGCCATCCACGCATGGCGTGGATCTACTGAACTTTCCGGGGAGAGGCAGGCAAAGGGAGGGGCCCATTCGTTGCGCAGCAACGCATGGGGCGAAGCGCGCAAAGCGCGCATCGCGTCCCACGCCAGATTAAAAAAAACGGGCTGCCCTGAGGCAGCCCGTTTTTTTAATCTGGCGGAGAGAGGGGGATTCGAACCCCCGAAGCGCGGTTTAGACGCTTACACACTTTCCAGGCGTGCTCCTTCAACCACTCGGACACCTCTCCGGATCCCTGCCATCGGCAAACGCCTCAGCAGGGGCGCAGATTCTAGCGGGCGGCGCGGCAGTACACAAGCACCCCCAGTCATCGATGTGCAGCGGGTGTGTCGGAGGCGAGGGGGCTGGACAGGCATGGCACAATGGAACATCCGATGGAAGACGGTGGCCTGATGTCCTATCTCGTGCTTGCCCGCAAGTGGCGTCCGAAGCGTTTTGCCGAGCTGGTGGGCCAGGAACACGTGGTCCGTGCGCTCAGCAATGCGCTGGACAGCGGCCGGGTCCACCACGCGTTCCTGTTCACCGGTACCCGCGGCGTGGGCAAGACCACCATCGCGCGCATCTTCGCCAAATCGCTGAACTGCGAGCAGGGCACCAGCGCCGACCCGTGCGGCCAGTGTGCGGCCTGCCTGGACATCGACGCCGGCCGCTACATCGATCTGCTGGAAATCGATGCCGCGTCCAACACCGGCGTGGACGACGTGCGCGAGGTGATCGAGAACGCCCAGTACATGCCCTCGCGTGGCAAGTACAAGGTCTACCTGATCGACGAAGTGCACATGCTCTCCAAGGCGGCGTTCAATGCGCTGCTGAAGACGCTGGAAGAGCCGCCGGAGCACGTGAAGTTCCTGCTGGCCACCACCGACCCGCAGAAGCTGCCGGTCACCGTGCTCAGCCGCTGCCTGCAGTTCAACCTCAAGCGCCTGGACGAGGACCAGATCCAGGGGCAGATGACCCGCATCCTCGCCGCCGAGGAGATCGAGGCCGACGGCAGCGCCATCGTGCAGCTGGCCAAGGCCGCCGACGGCAGCCTGCGCGACGGCCTGTCGCTGCTGGACCAGGCGATCGCCTATGCCGGCGGCGCGCTGCGCGAGGACGTGGTGCGCACCATGCTGGGCACGGTTGACCGTACCCAGGTGGCGGCCATGCTCGACGCGTTGGCCGAGGGCGATGGCCCGCGCCTGCTGCAGGTCGTGGCCGCGCTGGCCGAGTTCTCGCCGGACTGGAGTGGCGTGCTGGAAGCGCTGGCCGAGGGCCTGCACCGCATCCAGGTGCAGCAGCTGGTGCCCGGCGCCGCGGCCCCGGTCGAGGGCCTGGACGCTGCCGCGTTTGCCGAGCGCCTGCGCGCGGAAGTGGTGCAGCTCTGGTACCAGATGGCCCTGAACGGCCGTCGCGACCTGCCGCTGGCGCCGAGCCCGCGTGCCGGCTTCGAAATGGCGGTGCTGCGCATGCTGGCGTTCCGCCCGGCCGCGGCGGTGCCGCCGGTGCCGAAGTCGGTCGAAGGTGCGACGGGTGGTGGTGCTGCGGGCGGCAGCGCCGGCGGTGGCCATGCCGCCGGTGCCGGCAGCAACGACGCCGCACCTGTGGCTGCAGCTGCTGCGGCGAGCCCTGCAGCGGTGGCTGACGTGGCTGCCCCGATGCAGACCGCGCCGCGCGAGCCCGAACCCGAACCTGAGCCGGCCCCGCAACCGGAGCCGGCCCCGCAACCGGAGCCGGAGCCGACCCCGGAGCCTGAACCGGTTCCGGTGGAAGAACCCGTGTCGCCGCCGCCGGTGAAGGCCGAAGCGGCGCCGCAGGTGGCCGAGGCGGATGATCTGCCGCCGTGGGCCACCGACGAAGCCGACGCGCGTGATCAGGCGCTGGCGGCGGAAATGGACGTGCCGGTCGCGATGGCGACGCCGGAGGCGGCCATGGTCGCCCCGTGGCAGGAACCGCCGGCCCCGGTGGCCGTGGCGGCCGAGCCGGAGCGCCCGTTCCATGCCGAGGGCATCGAGATCGCCCCGGCCGCGCCGGTGGCAACGCCGGCGCCGGCAGCGCATCAGGGCAGCATTTCCGACCTGGCCAGCGCCGAAGACTGGCTGGACCTGGTGGCCAACAGCGGCCTCAGCGGTCCTTCGCGGCAGCTGGCGGCCAACGCGGCCTTCATCAGCTGCCAGGGCGGCACCTTGAAACTGGGCCTTTCGCCCGGATTTGAGTACCTGCGTTCCGAACGCGCGCTGTCCGCCCTGGGCGACATGCTGGAAAAGGCCCTGGGCCAGGCGCCGAGGATCGTGGTCGAGACCGTGGAAACCGAGCAGGTCCCGGCCGAGACCCTGCACCAGCGTGCCGACCGCCAGCGTGGCGAGCGGCAACAGGCCGCCGAGGCCATCTTCATGGACGATCCGGAAGTGCAGCTGCTGATCCAGCAGCATGGCGCCCGGGTTGTTTCCGATTCCATCCGTTCTTTTGACGAGTAAGACACTATGCGCGGCAACATCGCCCAACTGATGCAGCAGGCCCAGAAGATGCAGGAAAACCTGCAGAAGGCCCAGGAAGAAATCGCCAAGATCGAAGTGACCGGCAGCGCCGGTGGCGGCATGGTCAGCGTGACCCTGACCGGCGCCAAGGAATGCCGCAAGGTGCGCATCGATCCGTCGCTGACCAGCGACCCGGAAATGCTGGAAGACCTGATCGCCGCGGCCTTCAACGACGCCTCGAACAAGATCGATGCCGAGTCGAAGTCGAAGATGGGTTCGGCCACTGCCGGCATGCAGCTGCCGCCGGGCATGAAGCTGCCGTTCTGATGTCCAGCGTGGCACCCGTGCAAGCGGGTGCCATCGACTGCGTAGAGTCGAGCTTGCTCGACTGTTCCAGCCTTCAGTCGAGCATGGCTCGACTCTACAGATAATCGTCGAGCATGGCTCGACGCTACAAAGCCTGCCGCCGTGTCCGCACCCCTGCTTGAACAATTGATCGATGCACTGCGGGTGCTGCCTGGCGTTGGCCAGAAGACCGCGCAGCGCATGGCCTACCACCTGCTCGAGCGCGAGCGCGAAGGTGGGCAGCGGTTGGCCGAGGCGCTGGCGCTGGCGGTCGAACGCATCGGCCATTGCGCGCAGTGCCGCGATTTCAGCGAAACCGAGCTGTGCCCGACCTGTGCCAACAACAGTCGCGAGCGCAGCCAGCTGTGCGTGGTCGAGTCACCGGCTGATCGCCTGGCCATCGAAAATGCCACCGGCTTCCGCGGCGTCTACTTCGTGCTGCAGGGCCGTCTGTCGCCGCTCGATGGCGTCGGCCCGCGCGAACTGGGCCTGGAGCAGCTGGAACAGCGGCTGGCGCAGGGGGAAGTGCAGGAACTGATCATCGCCACCAGCGCTACGGTTGAAGGCGAAGCGACTGCGCACTATCTGGCCCAGCTGGCGCGTGCGCGCCAGGTCCAGCCGAGCCGTCTGGCGCAGGGCCTGCCGCTGGGTGGTGAACTGGAATATGTCGATCGCGGCACGCTGTCGCATGCCTTCGGGACGCGCAGCGAATTCCGCGACTGACCGCGGCCGCGCGCGGCGTGGCCGGCCTACAATGCGGGAGACATCCCGCCGAGGCCGACCATGACCACCGAAACCCTCTTCAGCAAGATCATCCGTCGCGAGATCCCGGCCACCATCGTCTACGAGGATGACGAGGTGCTGGGCTTCAAGGACATCGCACCGCAGGCGCCGGTGCACGTGCTGTTCATTCCGAAGAACGAGATCATCCCGACCCTGGACGACCTGCAGCCGTCGCAGGCGCACCTGATCGGCAAGCTGGCCCTGGCAGCAGCCGCGTATGCGCGCAGCGAAGGCTTCGCCGAGGACGGCTACCGCATCGTGATGAACTGCCGCGAAGATGCCGGGCAGACCGTGTTCCACATCCACATGCATCTGTTGGCCGGTGCGCCGTTGGGCCATTTCGGTACGCCGGGGCATTGAGGCAACGGCGTACATGGCTTCCGTGCCGACCAACGGTCGGCACCCACCGTGGATGGCGGTCGGCACCCACCGTGGATGGCGCCAACAAAAAGGCCGCCCGAGGGCGGCCTTTTGCGTCACGCGGGACGTGGCAGGTTTACCACCAGCCCCAGCCGCGGTAACCACCCCAGTACGGGCCCCACGGACCCGGGCCCCACGGGCTGTACGGGTAGGGCACGACATCGACCTGGCGCTGCTCCGGCCACAGGTAGATGACGTCGGCCGCCAGCTTGGGCAGGCGGTAGTCGTACTCGCCGATGCGGGTGTTGGCGTAACCGTCGATCTTGCCGATGAAGGTCACGTCGCGACCGGCCTCGAACACGGCCGGATCATAGAAGCCGGCGCGGCAGGCAATGAAGCGGCCATCGCTGGCATCGGCCGAGCTGGTGTTGGGGCGGCCGCTGCCATTGAGCGGGCGCGAGATGATCTGGAAGCAGGTCTCGCCCTGGCTGGGCTGGGTTTCGATGATGCGGCCACCCCAGCGAACGGGGGTGCCCACCTGCTGGGTGGCAACCGAGTCACGCGGGGAAACCACGCTGAACTGACCCTGCAGCGGCTTGGGGGCCGTGGCGCAGGCCGACAGGGCCAGGGCGGCCACGGCGGTGAGAAGGAACTTGGTGTTCATGAAGTAGCTCCGGAAGTCGGGCGATGCCTGCGCAGGTCCCGCAATAATGGGGCGAGCTCGGTACGAGTGCCAGCGTAGCGCGCTTCGACGAAACGCTGGCTGAGTGCAATGAGGGCAGGGTCGGGGCGCTGGGCATGGACCCGCTGGGCCCAGGCCAGGGCGGGTTCGTGCGGCTCGCGGGCCAGCCCCAGCCGTGCGTAGCGGCGGCCCAGCCGGTGCCAGGCGCGCAGCAGCGGGTCGCGCTCGCGCTCGCCACGGGCCAGCAGCCAGGCCATCCAGCCCATCGCCAGCAGGGCGGTGGCCACGAAGCCGGCCAGCAGCTGGCCGGGCTTCAGATCATCCAGGCCCAGCGGCTGCAGCAGCTGCTGCTGGCGGCGCGCGTCGAAGGACAGCACCAGGTCGTTCCAGCCGCGGCGCAGCCAATCGCCGATCTGACCGGCCTGCAGCCAGCGCTGCTGCAGGTCGAGGTCGGCGCCGGCCGGCAGGCGGTCTTCCAGCGTGTCGAGGATGCGCTCGGGCGCCACTGCCGCGGTCGGGTCCACGCGTACCCAGCCACGCTGGGGCAGCCAGACTTCGGCCCAGGCGTGGGCGTCCATGCGCCGCACGACCCAGTAGTTGCCGAGCCGGTTGCGGGTGCCGCCGGCGAAACCGGTCACCACGCGTGCGGGGATGCCGGCGTTGCGCATCAGCACCACGAAGGCCGAACTGAAGTGCTGGCAGAAGCCGGCCTTGTAGTCGAACAGGAACGCGTCCACCGGGTCGCGCCCGGGCGCCGGGGTTTCCAGCGTGTAGGAGAAATCAGCGGTGATCCAGTCCAGGGCGCGGCGGACGACGGCGGCATCGTCGTCGCCGGCTTCCTGCCGCCATTGCCGCGCCAACGTTGCCGTGCGCGGGTTGAAGTTGGCCGGCAGCTGCAGCGCCGCACGCCGCTGGTAGGGCGACAACTCGGCATCGAAGCGTGTCGCCGGTGCCGAGTGCAGGCGCCAGCGGGTCAGTGCGGAGAGCGTGCGCTGGCTGGCCAGGCTCATCTCGGCGTTGAGCGCGGTGCCTTCGGGGGCGGCCGTGGGCAGGTCCAGCGCCACCAGCAGGCGGCGATCCGTAGGCTCGTAGTCGATCTGGTAGTCCCAGCCCGGGCCTTCGTGGGTCACCTGCGCCGGCCGTCGATGGTCGGCGTCGCGGTTGCGCGTCCAGACGTGGCCATCGAAGCGGGTCAGCACCGGCCCGCGCCAGTAGCGCTGCTGCGGCTGCGGCACGGGCCCGAAGAACTGCACGCGCAGCGCCGGGGTGTCGTCGGCCATCAGGTCCAGCCACTTGTCCGGCTCCATCGAGTCGGACAGGCCGGGGGTGCCGACCGCGCGTTCGGGCACGCCCCACAACGGCGAGGACAGCCGCGGGAACAGCCAGAAGCAGGCCAGGGCCAGGGGCAGGCCGATCAGCAGCAGGCGGCCGACGCCGCGCAGCTGGCCGGGCAGCGGCAACGCCGCGCTGCGGCCTTCGTTGTGGGCCAGGCGCTGCAGGGCGAGCAGGCTGCTGATGCCGGCCAATGCGGCCAGCAGCGTGGTCAGGGGGCCCTGGTCGAGCAGGAAGGCGGCAAACGGCCCGAACAGGGCGAAGCCGAGCAGGCTGCGCGCATCACGCACGCTGCGCAGTTCGCTGGATTTGATCGCCAGCATCGCCGCCAGCAGTGCGCAGCCGGTGTCACGCCCCGGCCGCACCGCGCCCATCTGCCAGACGATGGCGCCCAGCATGGCCAGCACCAGCAGCAGGCGCACCGGCATCGGCAGCACACCTCGCAGCGACAACGCAGCGGTCGCCAGGCCGGCAACCGCGATCACCGCAGCCAGTGCGCTGGGCAGCTGCAGCAGCAGGGGCAGCAGCGCCAGCGCGGCGCTGGCCAGGGTCCAGTTGCGCGCGTTGCGGTCCAGCAGGAGGGCGGGCTCAGTCATGGGGCATCAGCGCCAGTGCGCGCAGGCACGCATGATGGTGGCTCGCGCCCTGGCCGGGGCCGAGTGCGGGCTGCGAGGGCAGCAGCAGGGTGTAGCGCCGGCCTTCGCGTTCGGCGCTGTCGACCCAGCGCGCCAGGCGCGAGATGCGCGCTTCCGTCGGCAGGGTGGAGAGCGCGCGCCAATCCAGCACCACTTCGATGCCGACCGGTTTTTCGTATTCGCGCACCAGCAGCGTGTCGCGTCGTGCCGAATGCTTCCAGGCAATGCTGCGCGGCGGGTCGCCTGCGCGGTAGGGGCGCAGCTGGTGCAGCTCCTCGCCGCTGGCGTGGGCGCGGGTGTGCAGCAGGTCGCTGCCCTGTTCGGGCAATGACGGCGCCACGGCTTCGGCCACCGGGTGCACCAGCAGCGGTTGTTCCGGCCACACCCAGGACCACGCACGCACCAGGCCCAGGGGCTGGGTGCTGGACAGGCGGATGCGTGGCAGGTCGAGCCAGCCGCGCCGCTCGGTGGGCACGTCCAGCTCCACTTCACCACGTCCCTGTGCGGGCAGGTCGGTCCAGGCCTGGCTGTCGCCGACCTGCAGTTCCAGGCCATGGCGCGGCCGCGGGTCGCGCAGCGACAGGTCGATGCGCAGGCGCAGCGGCTGGCCCGCCGGCACCGGTTCGGCCGAGATGGCGTCGATCTGCACGCCCGACAGCTGCAGGTGGGCGGCGATGGCGCTGGCGATGGCGGCTGCCGCCAGCAGCAGGGCCAGCAGCAGGGCCGGGTTGTTGTTGTAGTTCAGCGCACCCAGCAGCATCGCCGACAGCAGCAGGGCCACGAACAGGCCGAAGCGCGTGGGCAGCACGTAGATGCGCCGGCGGTCGAGCCGCTGCGGCAATGCTTCGGGCGTGCGCGGACGCGCCAGGCGAAGCAGGCGTGAGCCGCGTGCGGACATCCTCAATCCACCGCGACGGTCTGCAGGATGGCGCGCGCCAGCGCCGGCCCCGTGCTCGATTCGGACTCGCCCACCAGACGGTGACCGGCCACGGCGACGAACAGGGTCTGCACGTCTTCGGGGACCACGTGGCCGCGGCCGAGCAGCAGCGCGTGGGCCTTGGCCGCACGCAGCAGGGCCAGGCCGGCGCGCGGCGACAGGCCCACGCGCACGCCGGCATGCTGGCGGCTGCGGGTCAGCAGGGCCTGCACGTAGTCCACCAGCGCGTCGCTGACGTGGATCTGGCCGACCGCGGCGCGAAGTTCACGCACCTGGTTGTCATCCAGCTGCGGCACGGCGCGCGCGATCAGGTCGCGGCGGTCGGTGCCGCGCAGCAGCTCGCGTTCGGCCTGCGGGCTGGGGTAGCCCATCGCCAGCCGCAGCAGGAAGCGGTCCAGCTGCGAATCGGGCAGCGGGAACGTGCCGGACAGGTCGACCGGGTTCTGCGTGGCGATCACGAAGAACGGGTCGGGCAGCGGATGGGTCTGCCCGTCCAGCGTCACCTGCTGTTCGGCCATCGCTTCCAGCAATGCGCTCTGCGTGCGCGGCGGCGCGCGGTTGATCTCATCGGCGAGCAGCACGTGCGAGAACACCGGGCCAGGATGGAACTGGAACTGGCGCGTGCCGGCGTCATACACCGAGACGCCCAGCACATCGGCCGGCAGCAGGTCGGAGGTGAACTGCACGCGCTGGAAGCTCAGCCCCAGGCTGCTGGCCAGTGCATGGGCCAGCGTGGTCTTGCCCAGGCCGGGCAGATCTTCGATGAGCAGATGGCCACCGGACAGCAGGGCGACGAAAGCCAGCCTGACTTCCGGCACCTTGCCGAGCACCAGGGCATTGACCTGATCCTGTGCCTCCCGCAGGGCCTGGCGCAGTTGATCGGTTAGCATGCTGGGCATGGGGGACGGAGCTGGCATGTTCGTCTCACGTTCGGGAACCATTCGATTCTATCCATAGAGCAATGCAGGGCGAACAGCGCGCACGTACGATTTTTCTCTGGTTATGGACGCTGGTCACAGCGGCCAAGCTGCTCGTGGCCGCGCGTCTGCCCCTGTTCGTGGACGAGGCGTTCTATTGGCAGGAAGGCCAGCACCTGGCGGCGGCGTACTCCGACCTGCCGGGATTGACCGCGTGGCTGGCGCGCGTGGGCGTGGAAATCGGCGGCCAGCACGTGCTGGCACTGCGTCTGCCGTTCCTGGCCATCGGCGCACTGCTGCCGTTGCTGGTCGCGCGTGTCGCCACGCGCTGGTTCGGCAACGTGGCCGGCTGGCAGGCGGGCAGCCTGACCCTGCTGATGCCGTTGTCGGCCACGCTGGGCCTGTTGGCCGTGCCCGATGTGCCGATGGCACTGGCTGCGGTGCTGTGCCTCGATGCCGGTGCACGCCTGCTGCGCAGCGTCGATGCGTCGTCCGCGATCAAGCTGGGCCTGGGCTTGCTGATCGGTGCGCTCAGCCACTACCGCTTCATCGGCGTGATCGGTGTCGGCTTCATCGCGCTGCTGGTGTTGCCGCAGGGACGGCGCATGCTGGCTGATCCGCGCGTGTGGGTGGCGCTGGCAGTGGGTGTATTGGCGTGGTTGCCGCTGCTGGCGTGGAATGCCGACAACCATGATGCCGGCCTGAAATTCCAGGTGGTCGAGCGCCATCCCTGGGCGTTTGAATGGCGCGGGATGTGGTTCCTGGTGATCCAGCCGATGCTGGTCACGCCCATCCTGTGCATCGCGATGTGGAAGGTGGCGTTGGCCGGTACGCGCAGCGGCGGTGGCGCGCGCACGCAGTGGCGCTACTTCGGCCTGGTCGGCGGCGTGTCAACGCTAAGCATTTTCCTGCTGGGCTTCTTCACCGATGTCGAGCGCATCAGCTTCCACTGGCCGCTGCCGGGCTACCTGGCGCTGCTGGTGGCGGTGCCGGTGGTGCTCAACGGCTGGCCGCGCTGGCTGCGCCGCACCGGCTGGTGGCTGGCCGGCATCGGCATGACACTGGCGTTCGGCTATTACCTGGTGGCGTCGACGCCGTCGCTGCGCGAACAGCTGGCCGGTGACAAGTACTACCCGCGCAACTTCGCCGGCTGGGAACCGCTGGCGGCCGCCGTACGCGACGAACTGCAGCAGATGCCGGAAGGCACACGCGTGCTGGCCGGCAACTTCAAGGTGGGTGCCGAGCTCGGCTTCCAGCTCGGCGACGGCAACATCACGGTGCTGCCGCACCCGCTCAACGACAAGCACGGGCGCACCGCGCAGCTGGCGCAGTGGGGCCTGGTACACGAGGGCGAGCGCAGCGGACCGATGCTGCTGGTGCTGTCGCCCAGCGATCAGCGTTTCCGTGACCTGGTGCCGCGCTACCACGCGGTGTGCGCGCAGGTGGGACCGCTGCCGCCGCCGAAGGTGGTCAGCAACGATCATGGTTTCCAGCGCTTCCTGTTGTTCCGCCTGCCTGCGCAGCGCGCCGAAGGCGAGTGCGTGACGCCGGCCGTCGCCTATCTCGATTCGCCAGGCAATGGCGAAGCGGTGTCGGGCACGCTGGCGGTGAAGGGCTGGGCGTTCAAGGACGGCATCGGCCTGGCGCGCGTGGAAGTGCTGGTGGACGGAAAGCCGGTGGGCGATGCGCAGTACGGTCGCGAGCTCGACATCCGCCCGTTGTGGCCGATGTCCAATGATCCGCAGCACCCGAATGCCGGCTTTGATGCCAGCGTGGACACGCAGGCGCTGGCACCTGGTCGGCATTGGCTGGGCCTGCGCCTGCATGGCCGCGATGGCAGCGTGGAAGACTGGCAGGAACAGCCGTTCGACGTGGAGCGGTAGAGTCGAGCTTGCTCGACTGCCTCGAACATCCAGTCGAGCAAGCTCGACGCTACGGAAAAGCAGCCGAGCATAGGCTCGGCTCTACAAAAGCCAGTGGCTTACGGCACGGCGAAGCCGGCCCGGCGCAGCAGCCCGCACAGCGCGATCAGCGGCAGCCCGACCAGGGCGGTGGGGTCGCGGTTGTCGATGGCCTCGAACAGGCTGATGCCCAGGCCCTCGCACTTGAAGCTGCCGGCACAGTCCAGCGGCTGTTCGGCGGCCACGTAACGGGCAATCTCCTGCGCCTGCAGCGGGCGGAAGCGCACTTCGGTCAGGTCCATGGCCGCGAACGATTCTCCATCGCGCGTGAGACTGATCGCGGTATGGAAGCGCACCGTCTGCCCGGCCATCGCCGCCAGCTGGGCGCAGGCGGCCTCGACCGTGCCTGGCTTGCCCAGCGGCTGGCCATTCAGGTCCGCAACCTGGTCCGAGCCGATCACCCAGGCGCCGGGGTGGCGCGCGGCGACCTCGGCGGCCTTGGCAGCCGCCAGCCTCCCGGCCAGGGCCAGCGGGGCTTCGCCGGCCTGCGGGGTCTCGTCCACCGCCGGGCTTGCGCAGTCGAAGGGCAGGCCGAGGCGCTGCAGCAGCTCGCGCCGGTAGCGGGAGGTGGAGGCCAGAAGCAGGGCAGGCATGCGACAATTCCGGGGCAGGGCGCGGCAGTCTGGCCCGGCGCCGAGGCTGCCAGCAAGCCCCTGTATGGCGGGCATTTGACAGCGGCGGTCCCGATCCTTAGTATTCAGCGGCTTATGTCCGCGAACGTGCCCGAAACGCTGGATGCTTGGCGGATGGTCGTAGCGCGAAGGCGCTTCGACGGCCAGGTCTCTTTGGCTGATTTGACTCGCCTGCAAGGGTTGGTCGCCGATACCGACGGTGAGTGCAATTACTCGCTTGAATTCGGTCGCGACGACGTCCTGCGGGTATCCTATGTGGAACTGACCATCGATACCGCGTTGCCGCTGACCTGTCAGCGCAGCATGCAGCGATTCCTGTTGCCGGTGAAGATGACCCAGAGGCTTGGTCTGATCCGCGACGAGGACGAGGAATCGTCCCTGCCCGAGGAGTACGAGGCGTTGCTGGTGCCGGAAGATGGGCAGCTGCGTCCGCTGGACCTGGTCGAAGATGAATTGGTGCTGGCGGTACCCGTGGTACCGCTGTCGCCGGACGGTGAGGCAGTCAACAGGGACTGGGCACCGACCGAAGAAGAAACGAAGCAGGCCAACCCGTTTGCGGCGTTGGCGGCACTGAAGAAAGAGTAAAAGCATTAGCAGCCGGATTGTCGTCGGCGGCTGCGGCGAAAGCGAAAGTGTGCTGGGCGCTGGCGTCCTGCGCGACGATACGACGAAGCAAATCGAACCGAGTTTGGAGCAATCCCATGGCTGTCCAGAAATCCCGTGTCACCCCGTCCCGCCGCGGTATGCGCCGTGCGCATGACGCCCTGAGCGCCAAGCAGCTGTCGACCGACCCGACCACCGGCGAAGTGCACCTGCGTCACCACATCACTGCTGACGGTTTCTACCGCGGCAAGAAGGTCATCCAGACCAAGACCTCGGCCGTCGAAGAAGATTGATGTGCCGGAAGGCCGCTGCCCCAGGGCAGCGGCCTTTGCCTTCTTCCCCGGGCATGCCGGTGATCGGCAGCCTGCGCAACAGGAAACATGATGAGCAAGCGGATCTACTCGAGGATCGCGGGCACCGGTAGCTATTTGCCGGAAAAAGTCCTGACCAACGCCGACCTGGAAAAAATGGTCGAAACCTCGGACGAGTGGATCCAGTCGCGCACCGGTATTCGTGAACGGCACATCGCGGCCGAAGGCGAAACCACCAGCGACCTCGGCTACCACGCCGCGGTGCGTGCGCTTGAAGCGGCCGGTATCGACGCTTCGCAGCTCGACATGATCGTGGTCGGTACGACCACCCCTGACCTTATTTTCCCGTCCACCGCGTGCCTGATCCAGGCCAAGCTCGGTGCGTCGGGCTGCCCCGCCTTCGACGTCAACGCGGCCTGCTCGGGCTTCGTGTTCGCGCTCAGCGTGGCCGACAAGTTCATCCGTTCCGGTGATGCCCGCTACGTGCTGGTCATCGGCGCCGAAACGCTGACCCGCATCGTCGACTGGGAAGACCGCACCACCTGCGTGCTGTTCGGCGACGGTGCCGGCGCGGTCGTGCTCAAGGCCGATGAAGAAACCGGCATCCTCAGCACCCACCTGCATTCCGATGGCAGCAAGAAAGAGCTGCTGTGGAATCCGGTCGGCGTGTCGGTCGGTTTCAAGGATGGCAGCGGCAACGGCGGCGGCACCATCAACATGAAGGGCAACGACGTGTTCAAGTACGCCGTCAAGGCGCTGGACTCGGTCGTGGACGAAACCCTGGAGGCCAACGGCCTGGGCAAGTCCGACCTGGATTGGCTGATTCCGCACCAGGCCAACCTGCGCATCATCGAAGCCACCGCCAAGCGGCTGGAGATGTCGATGGACCAGGTCGTGGTCACCGTCGACCGCCACGGCAACACCTCCTCCGGCTCGGTGCCGCTGGCGCTGGACGCCGCGGTGCGTTCGGGCAAGGTCGAGCGCGGCCAGCTGCTGCTGCTGGAAGCCTTCGGTGGCGGCTTCACGTGGGGTTCGGCCCTGCTGCGCTATTGATAGCGTAGTTACGACAAAGTGAAGTCTGTCGTTACGGCCCCTCTGGGGCCGTAACGCGTTCAGGAGATCCGTCATGGTTGAGCCCATCGTCATCGAAGGGCAGCGCGCCTGGCTGAAGCAGTACGGCAAGGGAAGCCGCGCATTCGCCTTGGGCCTGCTCAATTTCATTGCCCGCCGCTTCCACCTCGATGCCCTGCGTCCGCCGCCGCACCGCGGGGGCGATGCCGCGCGCGAGACCGAGGCCCGCCGCCTGGGCGAGCTGCACGCGCAGGGCGTGAACGTGCCCGAAGTGATCGGCAGCGGCCATGCTGCGCTGGTGATCGGCGACAACGGCGGTTCCTTCAATACCTGCCTGCGCGAAGCCGATGACGCCGGTCGTGACCGGCTGGTGGCCGCCGCGATGAAGGCCCTCGCCGAAGCCCATGCCCGTGGCGCCTATTTCGGCCAGCCGGTGCCGCGCAACCTCACCTGGGACGGCCAGAACGTGGGCTTCATCGATTTCGAGGAAGACCCGCTGGAAGTGATGGACCTGGCCGAGGCGCAGGCGCGCGACTGGCTGATGTTCGGCTATGGCGTGGCCAAGTATTACGCCGACCGTCCGCAGCACCTGCAGGCGATGATGGCCGAGGCCATGGATGGTGTGCAGGCGCCGGTACGCGCGCACGTGCATTCGGTCAGTGGCCGGCTGCAGGGCCTGGCCCGTGTGTGCATGAAGCTGGGCCGCTCGGCGCGCGCGCTGGCGCAATCGATCTTCATCACCCATGGCGCCACCACGCTGGGCCTGATCATGGTGGTGGGGCTGTGCGTGGACTGGTTCGCCGATGGCGAGCTCGACATCCTGCAGCTGTTCTGCTGATCGCATCCGCCGGGGGGGGGGCCCCGCGGCCCCGGGGGGGGGGGGGGGGGCGGGGGGGGGGGG